>DASUWY010000023.1 GCA_036378175.1 Thermoleophilaceae bacterium | reverse complement strand
GGCAACATGTCCGTCGCCGAACAGCTCTACATCGCGAACAACCGGCTCGAGCGCGGCGACACCGGCACGTCCTTCGCATCTCCACAGGTTGCCGGCGGCGCCGCGCTCCTCTACGGCTCCGGTCTGACAGACCCCTTGGTGATCAAGGCCATCCTGCTCGATTCGACCACCCTCGGCCGAACGACTTCAGCGGCAGCTATGGGCTCGCAGACCACCTGGCAGCCGGATTGGGGATGGGGCGAGTTGAACCTTGATGCGGCCTACCAACAGCGGGATAACTTCGCTGCGGACAGCGTGCCCGCGCGAGGCGTCCGGTTCTATCGCGCGACGGTCAACGCGGGCGACCGGGCGACGCTCGTGTGGAACCGGCGCGTGGTGGGCGCGCCAGACCAGACCGCGGCGCCGACGGCACTCACCCTCTCGAACCTGGATTTGTACGAGTACGACGGAGCGCAGACTCAGCAGGCGGTCAGCAACAGCGCGATCGACAACGTGGAGCAGGTGCGGGGAACGGCCTCAGGAAGTGTCGTCTACAAGGTCAAGGACGAGTCGTCTGTGGTCGACGGCCAATCAACCGAGCCGTTCGCGATCGCCGCAAAGAACCCGTTGACGCCGCTCGCGCCACCCACGCCCGTTGTCACTCTCTCGCTCGATCGTGCGGCCGCCCGGCAGAACGACGACCTCACGGTCACCGAGACTGTCCGCAATACCTCGGGCGATCTATCCGGCAGCGCCACCACCGCCACGCTCGATCTCCCTGCCGGATTCACCGTCACCACCGGCGGATCCACCACGTGGAGCCCGGGTGGAGGCACATTGGCAGCCGGCCAAGCCGACACCCACCAATGGTCGGTGCGCGGGACGGCCGATGGCTCCTATGACATCAGCGCAACCGCTCAACAGGGCGCGTACGCGGAGACTTTTTCGGCGGCAGACGCCGAGACGCTGCATGTGGATTCGACGCCTCCCGCCCCCGCGATCGGCTGCTCAGCGAGCGGCGGGACGAATCCCAACCTCGTGATCGGTTGGAGCGCCACTGACTCCTCCAACATCGCGAGCTACGACGTGGACGTCTCGAATAGCGGTGGCCCTTTTGTTCCCTGGCTGAACTCAACGGGCCTGACCTCAAGCAGCTATGCAGGCGCGCCGGGAGGCGTTTACTCCTTCCGCGTACGCGCGGCCGACGCGCTCGGCAACCTCTCGGACTACGTGTCGTGCGGACCCGTGGCCGTCGGCTTCGTGGCCGTGCCGCCGGTGGTGCCGGTGCCGAATCCTCCAAGCCCGCTGCCCAGCCGGCCGCACCTGAAGGTGACGGTAGTCCGGCTCGGGGCACACCGGCTCGAGATCGTCGGGCGCCTGTCGCGCACCGCCACTGGAACCGTCCGCTGCACGTATTCGGTGAAGAAGAAGCGTTACCGCGCACACGCCGCGGTGAGACGCGGGGGCTTCCGGTTGGTTTTCCGGTTTGGCCGCGCTCCTTCGCGGCGCGGACTGCTCCGAATCGACTATTCCGGCGACCCGAGCTTCGCGCCCCGACACATCTCTCGGCGAGTCAGGTAGGCCCCGTCCGGCAAACTGCGGTGGGTGCAAATTCGAATCGGCACCCGAGGCAGCGCCCTAGCACTCGCGCAGAGCGGTCTGGTGGCGGACGCACTGCGGGAGCTCGGCGCGGAGGTAGAGCTCGTCTCGATCACGACCTCCGGCGACAAGGGTGCGGTGCGGGAGGACAAGTCGCGCTTCGTCAAGGAGATCGAGGAAGAGCTGCTCGCGGGCGACGTGGATCTCGCGGTTCATTCGGCGAAGGACGTGCCGGGCGTGCTGCCGGACGGACTGGCGATCGTCGGCGTGCCCGAGCGCGTGGACCCGCGCGACTCGTTGTGTGGTGTCCCTTCCCTTGACGAGCTTGAGGAAGGCGCGCGAGTCGGGACCGCGAGCCTGCGGCGTCAGGCTCAGCTTCTCGCCGAGCGGCCGGACCTCGATGTGCTCGAGCTTCGCGGCAACGTGGACACCCGGCTGCGCAAGCTCGCCGACGGCGACTACGACGCCATCGTTCTCGCCGCCGCCGGCCTCGAACGGCTCGGCCGCGCGAGCGAGGGCAACCCCATCGATCTCACTCCCGCTCCCGGTCAGGGCTGCCTCGCGCTCGAGGCTCGTGAGGGCGACGAGGAGATCGCCGAGCTCGCGGCCCAGCTCACGGACCGCGACTCGCTCATCTGCCTCACCGCCGAGCGCGCCGTGGTGTCCGCGCTCGACGCCACCTGCCGCACGCCGGTGGCCGCGTACGCGCGCTTCGAGGGCGACGCGCTCGTGATGGACGCTTTCGTCGGGCTGCCCGACGGGAGCGTGTGGATCCGCGACGAGATGGTGGGCGACGTGGACGAGCCGGCGGAGCTGGGACTCCAGCTCGCGGAGCGTCTGATCCTCGCGGGCGCGACCGACGTGCTCGCCCAGGCGGAGGCCGCCGCCCCGTAGGGCGGCCGGCCCAAGGCGGTGCTCGGGCTCGGCGTTACAGCTCGTCGAGACGGCGCTGCTGCATCAGTAGGTATGTAATCCCTTCTCGTGGCTGCTTACAAGGGCATGGTCTATCTGGTGGGCGCGGGCCCGGGCGATCCCGGGCTGATGACGCGCCGCTCGCTCGAGCTGGTCGCCGAGGCGGACGCGATCCTGCACGACCGGCTGATCCCGCCGGGGGCCCTGGATGGCGCGCGGCCGGACGCGGAGCTCGTGTACGTGGGCAAGCAGCCCGGCGGCCACACGATGCGCCAGGAGGAGATCAACGAGCTGCTCGTGAAGCTGGGCGGCGAGGGCAAGCGGGTGGTGCGCCTGAAGGGCGGCGACCCGTTTGTGTTCGGGCGCGGCGGCGAGGAGGCGCAGGCGCTGCGCGAGGCCGGCATCCCGTTCGAGGTGGTGCCCGCCGTGACCGCCGGCGTGGCGGCGCCCGCCTACGCGGGCATCCCGGTGACGCATCGCGACGAGGCGTCAGCCGTGGCGTTCATCACCGGGCACGAGGATCCGGAGAAGGAGGACTCGGCTCTCGACTGGCCCGCGCTCGCGAGCTTCCCGGGCACGCTCGTGCTCTACATGGGCGTGGGGAACCTGGAGGGAATCGCCAGGCGGCTGATCGAGGCGGGCCGACCCGAGGACGAGCACGTGGCGGTGGTGGAGCGTGGCACGCTGCCCGGGCAGCGGACGGTGGCGGGCGTGCTCGCGGACATCGACAAGCGTGTGGCCGAGGCGGGCATCCGGCCGCCCGCGATCACGCTCGTGGGGCCCGTGGCGAAGCTGCGCGAGCAGCTCGCCTGGCTCGAGGAGCGGCCGCTGTTCGGCCGCAGCGTGGTGGTCACACGCGCGCGGGCGCAGGCGAGCGGCCTGGCGGCGCGGCTCGGGGCGCTCGGCGCCGAGGTGGTGGAGACGCCCGCCATCCGCATCGAACCGCGCCGGGTGGCCGGCGAGGTACGCGCGGCTGTGGAGGCGATGAGCGAGTACGCGCTCGTGTGCGTGACGAGCCCGAACGGCGCGGCGCTCCTGATGGACGCGCTGGCCGAGCTCGGCGCGGACGCTCGGGCGCTGGCCGGGGCGACGGTGGCGGCGATCGGCCCCGGCACGGCCGCCGAGCTGCACAGGCGCGGCATCCGCGCCGACGTGGTGCCCGAGCGCTCCGTGGCCGAGGCGCTGGTGGAGGCGCTCGAGGACGTGCCTGTGGCTGGCCGCCGGGTGCTGATAGCGCGCGCCGCAGAGGCGCGCGACCTCCTGCCAGAAGCGCTGCGCGAGCGCGGTGCCGAGGTGGACGTGGTGGCTCTCTACGACACGGTGGCCGAGCCGCTGAGCGACCGGCAGCTCGAGAAGGCGGCAAGCGCCGACTACGTGACCTTCACGAGCAGCTCCACCGTGCGCTTCTTCACCGAGGCCGGAGGACGGGTTGGGAATCGCACGCGCGTGGTGTCGATCGGCCCGGTGACGAGCGAGACCGCCCGCGAGCTCGGGCTGACGGTGCACGTGGAAGCCGAGCGCCACGACATCGATGGCCTCGTGGACGCGTTGCTCGAGGACGCGACGTGATCCTCACCCTGCTCACCGACTACGGCCGCGAAGACGACTTCGTGGGCGTGTGCCACGCGGTGATCGCGAGCATCGCGCCCGACGCGCGCGTGATCGACCTGAGCCACGGCATCGCCCGCCACGACGTCCGCCAAGGCGCGCTCGTGCTGCGCGGCACGCTCCCCTACCTGCCGGTGGGCGTGCACGTGGCGATCGTGGACCCCCAGGTGGGCACCGAGCGGCGCGCGGTGGCGCTGCGCACCGAGGACGGGCGCATGTTCGTGGGCCCCGACAACGGCCTGCTGAGCCTCGCCGCGGAACGCGCGGGCGGCGTGGTGGAGGCGGTGGACGTGTCGCGCTCCCCGCACCGGCTCGAGCCCGTGTCCGCCACCTTCCACGGGCGCGACGTGTTCTGCCCCGTGGCGGCGCACCTCGCGCGCGGCGACGAGCTGGCGGAGGCCGGCGAGCCGCTCGACCCGGACCAGCTCGAGACGATCGTGCTGCCCGAGCCGCGCAAGGAGGGCGACGCTCTCGTGGCCCACGTGCTCACGATCGACCGCTTCGGCAACGCGGCGCTGAACGTGTCCCACGCGGAGCTGGCCGGCACCGGCATCGTGCTCGGCGGCCAGGTGGAGATCCAGCGCGGCACCGAACACTTCAACGGCGTGATGGCGCACACGTTCGCGGACGTCCGCTCGGGCGACATCCTCGTGTACGAGGACTCCTACCGCTCCCTCGCGATCGCGATCAACCGCGGCGACGCCGCCGCCACGCTCCAGCTCGCGCCCGACACCGAGGTCCGGATCACGCCGCGATGATCGGCACGCCGCGGGTGCACCACCGCACCACCGACTCCACGAACGAGCGGGCGAAGGAGCTGGCGCTGCGGGGCGCGCCGCACGGCACACTCGTCACGGCCGACGAGCAGAGCGCCGGCCGCGGACGCCAGGGACGCGCGTGGGTGGCGCCCGCGGGCAAGGCGCTGCTGATGTCCGTGGTCCTCCGCGATCTCGGCGTCGCGCAGGCCCACCTGCCGCTCGCCGCGGCTGTGGCGGTGTGCCGCGCGTGCGAGGAGAGCGCGGACGTGCGCTGTGAGATCAAGTGGCCGAACGACGTGTGGATAGAACGCCGCAAGCTGGCCGGCATCCTCGTTGAAGGGCGGCCGCAGGAGGGCTGGGCCGTGCTCGGGATCGGGCTCAACGTGAGCACCGCGCAGGAGGAGTTCCCCGAGGAGCTGCGCGATCTCGCCACCTCAATCGCCGCCGCGACGAGCTCAGACCCGCCCCCGCGCGAGGCGCTCCTCGACACGCTTCTCTTGGCACTCGACTCGAGCCTCGCAAGCGAGCCCGCCGAGATCGTGGCGGCTTGGCGCTCACGCGATGCCCTCGAGGGCCAGAAGGTGCGCTGGCAGGGCGGCGAGGGAACCGCCACCGGAATCGACGAGTCGGGCGCTCTTCTGGTGGAAACCGCCTCCGGACGGGTGGCGCTGGATGCTGGCGAAGTGCACCTTTCGCGCTAAAAGTCCATCCATTTGCGCCAGTAGAAAACTCGACTGGCGGAAACCAGGAGTGACGGTTACTGTAGGGCGCAGGCCCAGGTCCGCCTTTGATCCGTCGGGGGCCGAAGCCGACATGGACTCGATCGCGGGTACCGCAAACCGCTGGCCCGGGAATGCGGTGACCTGAGGGCGCTGTCACACGCATACACGGATGGCCGTAATGAACTTTCAGATAGGCGAAGAGTCCCTCGCGGGGGATCTCATCATCATCAAGCTTGAGGGCGAGGTCGATCTGTACGCGGCACCCGAACTCAAGGACCACGTGAACGGGGCCATCGAGCGTGGCAAGAGGAAGCTCATTCTCGACCTGTCAGACGCCACCTTCATCGACTCCACCACGCTTGGCATCCTCGTGAGCGGCATGAAGAGACTGCGTCCGCGCGGCGGCATGCTCGCGGTGCTGTGTCCGGATCCGACGATGGCGCGCATCTTCGACATCACCGGCCTCAACCGGATGTTCTCCGTGCACGAGACGCTCGACGACGCGATCGCTGCGCTCGACCAGGCCGTGCCGGGCAGCGCGGACTAGGCGGCTTCGGACTCGTCGGCCGCGGGTTCGTCGGCCGCCACGGCGTCGGCGTCCGGGGCGTCGGCCACCGGCTGCTTCGGCTTCTTCGCGCGCGAGCGGCGCTTGGGCTTGGGCTTCTCCTCGGCTTCGGCCTCGGGCTCATCCGAAGATCCCGCTTCGTCGTCGCCGCTCTCCGGCTGATCCTCTTCGGATTGCGTGGTGACCGTGGCGTCGCCGTTCTGCTGCTGCGCGGCCTCCTCCTGCTGCGCGCCCTTGCCGCGCCGGCGCCGCCCGCCTCGACGGCGGCGGCCCTTGGGGAAGTTGCGAAGCAGCTCACGCGCGAGCGCCGACGGCTTGCGCGCCATGCGGGTGCGCGCTCCGCGCAGCACCTCCTCGGCCTCAGGCGTGTGAGCCAGCGCGGCCGCGAGCAGCGCGGCCGCGAGTCGGCGGTCCTGCTTGCGGGAGGCGTGCACCAGCCGGCGAGCGTTGCGCGCATGCGCGCCGCCGGAAGAGTTGACGAGCAGGCCGAGCAGCCTCTTGGTCTCCGGCCAGCGCTGCACCGCGTACTCCTCGTGCACCTCGCGCGTGTACTCAGCAAGCCGCCACAGCCACGCGCTCGCCTGGTCGCGGCGCCCGATCGAGCGTTCGGCGAGCGCCTGCAGCAGCACCTTCACGCCTTCGCGGCGCTCGTCACGCGACCAGCCGCCCACGATCTCCACCGCCTCGTCGAACGCCTCGGCGTCGCGCGCCGCGGCGATCTCCTGGAGCGCACGGATGCGCAGCTGCGAGTTGCGGTTGCGCTGCAGGCAGGTGATGAGGAAGCGGCGCCGGAGCTCGCCGGTGTTGTCGAAGTGGATCATCGCCTTCGCGCGGCGCCAGTTGTTGGACGCCACGCGCGCGCCTGCGAGAGCGGCCCACACGTGCTGCTCGGACCACGACAGGTTCTCCACCGCGATCCGCCACAGCTCGCGCTCGAACACGCTGGCGCGACGCTCGGGATCGGCGGTGACCGGAAGCACGCGCCGCTCCACGCGGATGCGGCGCCCGCGTCCGCGGCGCACCGGGCCCACCACGATCGCCCCACCGCGGTAAACGTCGCGGTCGAGCAGGGAGTGGAGCGTGACCACAGGGTCGTCGTGCGTGGTGGCGGGGTGGACGAAGTCCACGACGATGCCCGCCTCCTTGCCCGGATGGCGGCGCGTAACGCGTCCGACGCGCTGCTGGTAGATGCGCTTGGACGCCGTGGGCGCGAGGTGCATGCACACCGTGGCACGCGGTGAGTTCCAGCCCTCGGCGAGCAGCTGGGCGTTCACGAGCACGTCGATCTCCCCGCGCTCGTACGCGGCGAGGATCCGCGTGAGCTCGCGTTTGGGAGTCTCGCCCGACACGCCCTTCGCCTTCATGCCTGCGTCCTGGAAAGCCTTGGCCACGTTGTAGGCGTGCTGCACGCCCGCGGCGTACACCACGCCCGGCAGGTCCTTGAAGCGCACGCGGTAGAGGTCCGCGACGGCGGCGTTGAACGGACCCTGGTCGAGGAGTGCGGCCAGCTCTTCCTGGTCGAAGTCCTGGTCCACCTCGCCCTTGCGCAGAGGCACCTTGGCGATCGTCCTCACCCCCACGCCGGGCGGGATGCGCACGCAGCGCAGCGGCGCGATCACGCCGCGGCGCGCGGCCTGCGCGAGGTCGAAGCGCGAGGTCTGCGTTGGGAAGAGGTCGGTGACGTGGCGGGCGATGAGAGCGCCGGTGGCGGTCATGCCGATGAAGATCGGGCCGTGCCAGTCGCGGATGGCCGAAGAGGTCTTCTCGCCGAGCGCGGTGTGGGCCTCGTCGCAGATGACGATCGTGTAGGCGTCCGAGATGTTGCCCGCGTTGCGCACGAACCACTGGTAGGTCTCGACCGTGACGGGGCCGATGTGCTTCGGGTCCTTGTCGCGGCCAAGCAGCGCCGGGGTGACGCGCTTCTTGTAGCCGCGCTCGAAGAGCTCGCCGTGGAACTGGTCCACGAGGTTGCGGCGGTGGGTGAGGATCAGGACGCCGCCGGTGCGCGAGGCCTCCACGAAGCCGAGCGCGGCCACGGTCTTGCCGGCGCCGGTGGCGTGCTCGAACCAGAAGCGGCGGGCGGAGTTCGGGTCGTCGATCAGCTGATCGGAGGCGCGCTCCTCCTCCTCTTCCTCGCTCTCGTCCCAGTCAAGCGGCTCGTCGTCTGAGTCGAGGTCCTCGTCGCCTTCGATCTCCTCCTCGCCGGACGGAAGCTCCTCGTACTTCTGCGCGTGGCGGCCGTTGCCATTGCCGTTGCTGCTCTGCGCCTCCGCGAGGAGGGCGATGAGCGTGCCGGACAGAGCGTCCACCTGGTGGGCGGAGAGAGTGGTGCCGTCGGCGAGGTGCGGCTCCTCCTCGGACAGCAGGCGCTCAAGCCCGAGCAGCAGCGAGAACTCTCGCCGCCAGGCAACGGACGGCCGCTCGCGCCCCTCGTCGAGCTCCGCAAGCGCGGCGTCGAGCGCGCGCCGTCGAGGCGTGCCCTCGGCGAGCGCGAGCGAAGCATCCTCGCCCTCGAGCAGGAATGGTTCGAGCACGAACTTCTCGGCGCGCTCGAGATCACCGGCGGAGACCGGTGGGTCATTTACAACGGCAGAAGTGCTGTCAGCCATGGAGGCTTCTCGATCCAACGAGTCTTAAAAGCGGCGCCGTCTGCGGTGCGATCCGCCGCAGGGTTCAGGCGGCGGTACTCGGCGTGTAGCTGCTAGGCGGTCCCTTTAGCAGCAGGTCCGCGCCCTCCCAGCAGCGCGGCGTCTGTGTGTATTAAAGCACCCTTAAGGCCGGACGGGTTGAAGATCGGGCATTCGGCGCTGTGCCAACCTATTACCCGTTGATGCGTCTCGCAATCGCCAGCCTGGTCTGCGCGGCACTCCTGGCTGGGTGCGGCGCACATGCAAAAAGTGAGGCTCCGAGCAAGAGCGCCGAGGTGAAGGCGTTCAAGGGCTCGCCCCCCGCGCTGGCGGCGGTTCACAAACAGGGAGGCCAGCTTCTCGGAGGGGGAACCGCGGCCTTCAACGCGCGCCTGGCCGCGCTCAAGGGGCATCCGGTGGTGGTGAACAAGTGGGCCGCCTGGTGCGGACCATGCCGGGAGGAGTTCCCCGTATTCCAGAAGGTGTCGGTGCAGTACGGGAAGCGCGTGGCCTTTCTCGGGGTGGACGGCCAGGACAACGACGGCGACGCCAAGAAGTTCCTCAGCCAGTATCCGGTGAGCTATCCGAGCTACTCGGACCCGAATTTGAAGATCGCCAGCGAGATGAACGCGGTCGGCGCCTTCCCCACCACAGTGATCTACGACTCGAGCGGCAAGATCGTGCAGCGCCACCTGGGGCCGTACACGAAGGCGGCGGACCTCGTGGCCGACATCAAGCAGTACGCCCAGTAGTCTCGGCAGCTTGCCTGAGCTGCGAATCGACCCGCTCACGGGTCTGAAGACGATCGTCGCGGGGGACCGGGCGAGCCGTCCGGGTGGGGGGTTCAGCGCGGAGCCGCCACCGGCGCTGGATCCGCAGACGGATCCGTTCTTGGAGGGTCATGAGGATCGGACCCCGCCTGAGGTCTACGCGCTTCGCAACTCTGGCTCTGGACCTGACACGCCGGGATGGCAGGTGCGGGTGGTTCCGAACCTCTATCCCGCCTTGGCGGCTAGGTCGGAGGCCCGAGGTGGGTCGTCGGAGGAGGACATCGACCCCTTGGCTTCCGGCAGAGGTGAGCCTGGGTTCTTTGCCTCGCAGCCTGCGGTTGGTGGCCACGAGGTGATCGTCAATTCGCCCCGGCCCGTCACCTCGCTGAGCCAGCTCTCGGCGGACGAGGTGGAGACGGCGTTCGGGGTGTGGCGGGAGCGGATGGCGTTCCACGCGGATTCGCCGTATGTGCACGTGAGCCTGAACGAGGGGCGCGATGCGGGCGCTTCGCTTCCCCACACGCACGCGCAGCTCTACGCGCTGCCGTTCGTGCCGGCGCAGATCGCGCGCGAGCGCGAGCGCTTCACCGCGTATGCGCTGCGCACGCAGGGCCGCAACCTGCTCGGCGACCTCCTTCAGGACGAGGTCCGCCTCCGCGAGCGCACGTTCGCGATCGACGACGAGGCGGTGGCGATCTGCCCGTACGCGTCGCGCGTGCCGTTCGAGGTGCAGATCGTGCCGCGCACGCCCCGCAAGAGCTTTCACGAGGAGGGCGCACTCGCGGCCCGCATGGTGCACGGCGTGCTCGAGCGCTACGGGCGATTGTTCGGCGCGGTGCCGCCGCTCAACCTGTGGGTGCGCACGGCGCCGTCCGGAGCCGAGTACTTCTGCTGGCGAATCGACGTCGAGCCGCGGCTGACGAAGCTCGCCGGGCTCGAGCTCGGAACCGGCGTGAACCTCAACATCATGCCGCCGGAGAAGGCTGCCGAGCAGCTACGGGACGCGTGACGCGTTAGTCTCGCCGCGCGATGCCGCCTGACGAGCGACCGATTCCGCGCTATATCGCCGAGCACCCGCGCGAGACGCTGCCGTACGGCCGCTGGGCTGAGGCGCTGTCGAATCACTTCCTCGAGGCGTGCCGGCGGGTGGAGGCCGAGGAGGACATCGGCGACCCGGGGCCGATCACGTGGTTTCCCGACCGCACCTACGGTGGCCGCACCTACGTCCCCGCCACCTCGCACACCTCGAACGGCTTTGAGCTGTTCGGGCACGTGTCGTTCAGGCGCGACCACGAGGGAGCCGAGGCGCGCGACTTCGAGGCTCGCGCCGACTACACGGACGAGACCGCCGAGGCGAACCCCGACTGGTCGCTCGACCTGTCCGATGACGTGGTCGGCTCGTGGCGCGGCCCCCAGGGGCGAAGCGGCGAGATCGCGCTCGTGTGGGGCGTGGCGCTCGTGCAGAACGGAGCGGTGGCCACCACGGAGCTCGGTCCCACGACCACAGACCAGTGCATCCTGGCCGAGGACCGCTTCACCCTCGTCTCGCTCGACAACTACACGGGCGACTACATCGAGGTGAAGCTGTGGGGCCCGAACGGCCGCGAGCTGGCCGCGGAGTCGCTGTACGAAGAGGAGTGATCCAGGGCTATCGTTGGGCTTCGCCAGGGCCCCGATAGCTCAGATGGATAGAGCGACTCCCTCCTAAGGAGTAGGCCGCAGGTTCGAATCCTGCTCGGGGCGCTCCTCCTCGCCCGCCCCTTCCCAGTCTTCCTCCGCTGCCTCCCGGAGGCTTTGTGCGGTCTCACGGTTGACGGCGGCCTGCTCCCGGCGCGCTTGCTGGTGCTCCCGCGCGAGCTTGTCGTGCGCTCGCCGGCGTCGTTCGCGCTCACGCTCCTCCGCCGTTCCCTCGCGCTGATCGGCCAGCCGCTCGCGCTCGTCGGCTGCGCGCTCGCGCTCGTCCGCCATCCGCTCGCGCTCGTCGGCAATTCGCTCCCGCTCGTGCGCCACGTGGTCGCGCTGCTCTGCCGTCGCGGCCCTCGTCCGCTCTCGCTCCAGGCGCGCCTCTTCTCTGCCCTCTGCCTCTTGTTGACGAGCACGGCGTTGCTCGGCGCGCCCGGCGCGCGCGAGTTCCCGCTGCGCGGGGGCGCCCTCGCGCTCATCGATCGCGCGCTCTCGCCGGTCGGCGAGCCCTTCGCGCTCGTCCGCTATCCGCTCGCGCTCGTCCGCTATCCGCGTTCGTTCGTCGGCCAGCACCTCAAGCGTCTCGAAGGCGGCCTCGCGGCGGCCCTGGCGAACCGCTCGCTCTCTCAAGATGTCGGCGCGCGCCGCGGTCAGGCGCTCGCGCTCCGCAACGACCTGCTCGCGCTCTGCGGCGATCTGCTCGCGCTCGGCCGCGATGCGTTCACGCTCCGCCGCCAGCTCGCTGAGTTCCAGCCGATCACGTGGTGACTCGTCCAACCTCGTCATCTTCCCACCGCGAGCCACCAGGCCGCAGTGCGACCAAGGGCCGCTAGTGCAGCACGTCGCGGCGGTCGAAGATCAGCGCGCCCACTACCGCCAGCCCGACCCCCACGGCCGCCACGGCGAAGAAGTACAGCGGGTTGATCCCGTGCCTCAGCGGCGCGTCGTAGTAGCGGAAGACTGACGCCCAGCGGACAGGCTCGAGCGCGCTCGCGAGCTGGCCCGCGAGGTCGAGCGCGTACATGCCGACGATGGTGCCCATCGCAATGCCTGTGGCCGGCGCCGACCGGTGCAGGAAGCCGCCCGCGAACGCGGCCACTCCGGCGGCGAACAGCGTGAGCGGCCATACGCCCATCGAGCCCGCGAACACGAGCCCGAGCGAAATCCCGGTGCCCGCCGCCCGGCCGGCTACAAACGCGAGCAGCGCGACGATCTCCAGGATCCCTGCGCATACAAGCGCGCTCACCACGTACGCGCCCGCCACGAACACGCGCCGCGACAACGGCAGGGTGAGGATGGTGTCGAGCTGCCCGCGCTCCTCCGCCGCCAGCACCGCTTGGGTGACGAGACGCACCGCCACATACGCCATCGCCAGAGGCACGATCAGGCTGAACATCTCGGCGTGGAGGTAGCCCTCCACGGTGTTCATCCCCTCCACGCCGAACGCGTCCTTCAACGCGGCGGGATAGCTCTTGATCACCTTCTCGATCGAGTCCTGGACCGACGGGTAGATCGCCACCTCGAACGCGCCGAGGGCGCCCAGCGAGCCGCCCCACGCGAGCAGCGTGCGCAGCTTGCCGCGCAGGCCGTGACGCACCACGGCACGCAGCGCAGTGAGCGACTGCGGCGGCTGAGCAGACGACGCGAGGGCCGTCCGAGTGCGCTCGGGTGCGATCGTCATGACGTTGCCTCCCGGCCGTAGAACGTGAGGAAGATCTCCTCGAGCGTCGGCTCGGTCACCTCCATGTCGGTAACCGTGTGGCGCGCCGCGGCCTTCACCACCGGGTCCAGCTCGCCCTCGATCTTGAACGCCACGTGACCGCCTTCCGCCACGAGCGACGTCACGCCCGGGATGCGCGCGAAATCGCCTGCGTCCACCGGCGCCTCGAAGTCGATCGATACGTGGTGGTAGGCGCGATGCCGAAGTTCCGAGACGTGCTCAACCGCGATCAGGCGCCCCTCGCGGATGATCCCCACGCGATCGCACACGCGCCCCACCTCGTCGAGATCGTGTGAGGAGAGGAACACGGTTCCGCCCGCGTTCCGATGCTCGCCGATCACCGCGAGGAACTCCTCCTGCATGAGCGGGTCGAGCCCGGTGGTGGGCTCGTCGAGGAGCAGCAGCTCCGGCCCGTGGAAGAGTGCCTGGATCAGCCCGATCTTCTGGCGGTTGCCGCTCGACAGCTCGCCCACCGGACGGTCGAGCTGAGCTTCGAAACGGCGCGCCAGCTCGGCAGCGGCGCCGAGGCCAGGTACGCCACGTGCCTCCGCGCAGAACTGGAGGAACGCGCGGCCGGTGAGGCGCTCGTCGGTGCTGAAGTCGCCCGGCAGGTTCCCCAGCCTCGCGCGAATCGCGCGACTGTGGCGATGGCTGTCGAGCCCGAAGATGCGCGCGCTCCCCGACGTGGGATGCAGCAGGTCGAGCAGCGTGCGGATGGCCGTGGTCTTGCCGGCGCCGTTGGGCCCGAGAAAGCCGAAGATCTCACCGGCTTGCACCTCCAGCGAGACCTCCTCGATGCCCCGGGCAGCGCCGTAGCGCTTCGTGAGTCTGTCTGTCTCAACGATCGCTGCCATATCGGTTACCGAAGCACCTGCGCCGGAGGCTGCCCAGCGGCCTCCGGCGCATGTGGTTGATGGGACTTGCTGCTAGTGGCCGGTGGCCGGCGTCGCGGCGGGGGCGACTGCCTTGGCCTCCGACTCCTCCTTGCGCGTCGCGGGGGCGAGGAGCCTGATCGTCAGGACCCCGAAGCCCAGGCCGCTCAGCAGGAGCGCGATGCCCATCACCAGCGAGAACATGGACACCTGCTCCGCGAAGTAGGAGGTGTTCAGCGCGGTGGTGAGTGCCGTCTCGGTCACCCAGATGTTCCGGGCCGGGTTGTCAACGGGCTGGCCGTTCTTCTGCAGGGCGGCCGCCGTGTCGTTCGTGCCCTTGCCGTCAGCCGTCGCGTAGCGAGGCATCTCGGCGTAGGTCTTGCCACCAGTGGCCTCCAGCGTGTGGATCCGCATGTAGCTCGCGAAGCACTTCGCCTTCGCGCCGGTGTCGATGGTCTGGTTCGCCACCGTGCAGCTCGGGATCGACACGTCCTTAAGGCCGGCCTTCTGGGCCTCTGCCTTGATGGCCACGGGGGTCATGTCGGGCGAACCGACGATGGCCTCGCGCTTCACGTCCGAACGGACCTCGGACCGGCCGTTCAATGCAACCACGATCGAGACGATGCCGAACGCGATGAGTACGAAGCTCGCCACCACCCCGCCGTATGTCCAGATGTTGCGCTTCATCACTGCCTCCTCAGAACTGTTTACGTCCACATAGTCGGTCCGGCTGGAGGCAGCGGCATCCGCAGCTCTTGCGTGAGTTCGCTCGCGCCGCGCCGCAGACGCGATCCGTAGTTTTCCGCAGCCGGTCTCAGGTGGATTGCTGATTCGATTGCCCGACCGGGCATATACGCTGGGGCGCGTGACGAAGATCGTTATTGCGGACGATCACGCGGTTGTCCGGAGCGGGCTGCGCATGTTGCTCGACGCGGAGCCGGACTTCGAGGTGGTGGCCGAGGCGGGGGATGTGAGCGCGGCGATGCATTACGTGCGCGCTCACCGGCCAAGCGTGCTCGTGCTCGACCTGAACATGCCCGGGGACCCGAGCCTGCCGGCCATTCCCGTGTTCATGGAGAACTCGCCGGACACGCGGGTGGTGGTACTCACAATGCAGAACGACCCGAGCTTCGCGCGCGAGGCTCTCAGGGCCGGCGCGCTCGGCTATGTGCTGAAGGAGGCCGCGGACAGCGAGCTCGTGGAGGCCGTGCGACTCGCGGCGGAGGGCAGGACCTACCTCAACCCGGAGCTCGGCGCTCGTCTCGCGGCCGCGCCGCCGGAGCCGAGCGGCCCCCCGGACGATCTCACTGAGCGAGAGGTGCAGGTGCTGCGGCTGATCGCGCTGGGTCACACCAACCAGGAGATCGCCGACCAGCTCTACCTCAGCGTGCGCACGGTCGAATCGCATCGCGCACACATCCAGCAGAAGCTGCGGCTGTCCAGCCGCGCAGAGCTGGTGCGCTACGCGCTCGATCACGAGCTGATCGAGAGCTGATCCGTAGCCGGTACTGACGTGGCGGAGGGGTGAGCGCGGATGACGCGCGCACCGGCGTGCCGCATGCTCGCCCTGAGGGCCTTCAAAAGGAGAGCGGCCATGCCCATCACCTCCACGCACACACACGGCGAGTACCGCACAGGCCATTTCGGGGGAGACCATCTCGACACCCCCGTGCGCGACGTAATGACCCCGGGTGTGGTGTCGATCGCGGAGGATGCATCGCTCATCCAGGTGTTCCGGGCCATGCGCGCGCACGATGTGCACGCGGTGCTCGTGGTGGGAACGCAGCACGGCTCGCCGGTGGGCTGGGTCACGGCCCGGGGGCTGCTCGCGTGGGTCGGCCAGGACGTGGGGCTCGTGCACGCGCGCGACGCCGTGACCGAGCGGGTTCACACGATCGACGCGGGCGCGAGTGCGCGTGATGCCCTGATGATGCTGTCCCAGCCGGAGACGAGCCACCTGCTCGTGGTCCGCGGCCGCGACGTGCTTCCCGAGGGCGTGATCTCGCCGGTGAACCTGATCACGCTCGAGCGCAGCTAGTCGTCGTGCCCGCCACCTGACTGGGTACCGCCCGAGTCGTCCTTGCCACTCGAGTCGTCGTGGTGCTGAGGCTGGGGCGGTGTGGGAGCTGGCGCGGGAGTCACCGGCGGCAGCGGGCCGGGCGTCGGGGCGGGGGTGATCGGCGCCGGCGTGGTGGTGCCGCTGTGCTGCCTGTGACGGTGCTGACGCGCAGGCATGCGGCGGACCGGCGTGGTGGTGCTGGCCGGTGCGAGCTCCTGCCCAGCGGAAAGCGGCTCCGAGGAGATGCCGATGTGCTGGCGCGTGAGCTTGCTCGCCGCGATCGACACCCCGGCGGCCAGCACGAGCCCGATCAGCGCGAGCGCGATCCAGGTCGCTGAGCTCCAGACGCCGTTCCTACGAGACGGGCGCGGCATGGCGCTCACCTCCGTCCTTCGACTGCTCGCTCGCGACCTCAAACGTGAGCGTCGCCCTCACGCCGCCGCCGTCGCGGCGGCCAAGCTTCACGTCGCCACCCCAGCGGCGGGCGAGCTCCCGCGCGATCGGGAGGCCGAGGCCGGTGCCCGGAGGACCGGAGCGTCCAGCACGGCCGCGGTGGAAGCGCTCGAACACGGCCTCCTCCTCGCCCGCCTCGAGCCCCGGACCGCGGTCCAGCACCTCGATCACGCCACCGCTCACCGCCACGGTCACCTCGCCGCCCTCGCGGGAGTACTGCACCGCGTTCTCCACGATCGAATCGAGCGCCCGGTCGACGTCCGCCGGCTGGCACAGCACGGCGCCGGGCTGGGTGTCCGCCGCGCGGACCAGGCTCACGGAGCGCTCCTCCGCGGCCGGCTGCCAGCGCTGCATCGCACGGTCTGCCGCACCCGCGAGTCGCACGAGCGCTGGCTCGCCCGCCGGCTGCTCGCTCGCGCGGCTCAGCAGGAGCAGCTCGTTGACCATGTCGGAGAGACGGTCCACCTCGTGCAGCCCCTCGTCGAGCTCGTGGTCCGCGGCGGGGCTCACCCCCACCGCCTGAGCCTCCTCGATGCGCAGGCGCAGGCCGGTGAGTGGCGTTCGCAGCTGATGCGACGCGTCCGCCACGAAACGGCGCTGGGCGTTGAGCGCGCCGGCGAGCCGCTCGGTCATCTCGTTGAAAGAAGTTGCCAGTGAGCGCTGGTCGGAGCTGCCCTCCACCGGTGCGCGCGCCGTGAGATCGCCCTGCGTGATGCGCCTCACGGCGATGCTGAGGCGGCGCATGGGCCGCGCCACCTGTCCGGAGATCACGAGGCCGGCCACGAGGCCCAGGATGAGCACCACAGCGCCGATCAGCGCGAGCCCGCCGATCGTGTTCCTCACCGCGCGATGCACCGATGCGACGTTCTGTGTCACCCGCACGGCGCCATCCGGCTGACCGTTGTGGCGGATCGGCGTGGCGGTGGCGAGGATGTCGGCCTTGAGCGTGTCGCTGTGCCGAGACTTCTGGTAATTGCGCCCGGCGAGCGCCGCCGCGATCTCCGGGCGGGGCGCGTAGCTCTGGCCCACCGTGGCAGCGCCGGCGCTGTCCGCCAGCACCTTGCCGGTGCGGTCCACCACGATCACCCGGCCGCGCACGGACGCCGCACCTTCGTTCACCACTCTCTGCAGGTTGCCACGGTTGTTCTTCCCAAGCAGATCGGAGGCGGTGGAGGCCAGGATGTCCGCCTGGCTCGAGGCCTGGAAGCGCACCTCGGCATCCACGCGGTCGCGCAGGCTGAGGGCGAGCGGCACCCCGAACGCCACCAGGGCGAGCAGGAGCACGTACGCGAACGCGAGCAGGAGTCGAGTGCGCAGGCTTACGGCTCCAGCTCCTCCGGCGCGGCAAACCTGAAGCCCACCCCGCGCACCGTGTGAATGAAGCGAGGCGCGGCGGGGTCCTCGCCGAGCTTCCGGCGCAGCCAGCCGATATGGGTGTCGAGGGTGCGCGTGGAGCCGAACCAGTTCTCGTCCCACACCTCGGACATCAGGTCCTCGCGGCGCGCCACGCGCCCGGCGCGGGTCATCAGCGCGAGCAGCAGGTCGAACTCCTTGCGACTCAGCTCGAGCTGGTGGCCGTCCAGCACCACGCGCCGTGACGCGGGATCGAGCGCAAGTCCGTCCACCCGCAGAGGCCGCTCGCGCTTGCCGTCGGCCCCCGTGCGCCGCAGGACCGCGCGGATGCGCGCGATCACCTCCGGCCCGCTGAACGGCTTGACCACGTAGTCGTCCGCGCCCAGCTCGAGGCCGACGATGCGGTCGGTCTCCGTCCCGCGCGCGGTGAGCATGATGATCGGGCGGTCAGAGGTGCGGCGCAGCTCGCGGCACACGTCCCGCCCGTCGCCGTCGGGCAGCATCAGATCGAGCAGGATCAGCGCCGGGTCCACGCGCTCGGCGAGCTGCAGCGCCTCGGCCGCGGTTTGCGCCACCACCGGGTCGAATCCCTCGCGCTCCAGCGCGTGCGAGAAGGGCTCCGAGATGGAGCGCTCGTCCTCCACGAACAGGATGCGCGGGCGTGCGTCCACAAGGCCACCTTAGAGAGCTGGAGTGCTCTGCCATCCGGGCTTTACCTGTTCTTGACAAGGGTTTTCCACTCGCTTTGAGCGAGCTTGTTGAGGGCTTGGCGGGCCGTGCCGACCATATGGCAGGACCCCGAAACCAAGGACCTCCATGACCTCTAACGCAAGCAAGCTCGCCGCCGGCGCCTCGCTCTTCGCCGTGGGTGGCGTGGCGGGCGTGATGCTGGCACCGGAGCGCGGCGAGACCAAGCAGACGGTTGCCCAGACCCCCGCCGCGGCGACCACCGTGGTGCGCACCGTGCACATCAAGCGGGTGCACCGGCGCACGATCCACGAGAAGCCCCACCATCCGAAGCACGCGGCTCAGACGGCCGCGGTGGCGCCCGCTCCAGCCCCGGTGGCGGCCGCAGCTCCCGCGCCGGTCGCGGCTGCGCCGGCCCCCGCCCCCACCAGCACCCCGATCCGCACCGGGTCGAGTGGCAGCAGCGGCACCCAGACCCACACTCCGCTACGCACCCGCACGAGCGGTGGCAGCGGCGGTGGCGAGGGCGAGCATGAGCACGAGGGTCACGATGACTGAGCGGGCCACACCGAGCCCCCGCCCGCGCAAGCGCAACCGCCCGAGCGCGTCCACGGTGGTGCTCGGGTCGCTGGCGGCTTTCCTGGCGATCCTCGCGTTCCTCGCCTTCCAGGTGCGCGCCGGGAACGACCCGGCGCTTTCCGCCGCGCCCGCGAAGGTGGCCCAGGTGCAGCAGCAGCCGCGCCGCGTGGTCCTGCGCAAGGTCGAGGACGACTACGTGATCACGAAGGTGATCCCCGCGTCGCAGAGCACGAGCTCGGCGCAGCCCGCGCTGACCACGGGTTCCTCGGGTGGCGGCGGTGGCGGCGGCACCGTCACCTCGTCGGCCCCGGTGGTGACGAGCAGTCCGGCTCCCGCGCCGGCGCCGGCTCCCGCGCCCGCACCGGTCACCCGCACCTCATGAGCGAGCACGACCTGACGTTCCGGGCGATGGGCTCGGAGATCCGCCTGCTGATCGGGGATCCCGTCGAGCCGGGCCTTCCGAGCCCTGCCGAGGCAGCCGCCCGGGCGTGCGACTTCGTGCACGCGTTCGACGAACGGCTGTCGCGCTTCCGCGGCGATAGCGAGCTGTGTGCGCTGAATGCGGACGCACGTGATGCGGTGCCCGCCTCGCCACTGCTGTGCAGTGCGGTGGCCGCCGGCGTGTGGGCCGCCGAGCGCAGTGGCGGCCTCGTGGATCCCACGCTCGTGGGACCGATCGAGGCGATCGGCTACCGCGAGTCGAGGAAGGACGCCACGCCCGCGCCGCTGGGCGAAGCGCTGCCCTGCGCTCCGGTGCGGGCCCCGGCACAGCCAGATCCGCACAGCCGCTGGAGCGAGATCCGCGTGGACGCGGCGGCGGGAATGATCCGCCGCCCGGCAGGCGTGCGCTTCGACACAGGCGGCGCCGGCAAGGGCCTCTGCGCGGACGCGATCGCCCACACCCTGGCGGGCTACTCCCGCTTCGTGGTGGATTGCGGCGGCGACATGCGGATCGGAGGCCCGGATGCCGCGCGCGTTCCTTACCACGTTGAGATCGAGCATCCCTTCACGCGCGAGTGCGCGGCCACCATCCCGGTGGGTTCGGGAGGCGTGGCCACCTCGGGGATCAACACGCGGGTGTGGCGGATGCCGGACGGCTCCTATGCCCATCACCTGCTAAACCCAGCCACCGGCCGGCCCGCCTGGACCGGACTCGTGACGGCCACGGCGCTGGCCGACACCACGCTCGAGGCCGAGACCCTCGCCAAGACGGCGCTGCTGCTCGGTCCAAGCGGCGCCCGGCGCGTATTGCGCGACCGCGGCGGGGCGATCGTCCACGACGACGGCCGCGTGGAGCTGATCGGCCCGCTCCAGCGCACGCCGCTTCTGCACGTGCGCGTGTCGCCTCCGCGGACGCAGGCGGTGGCGGCATGACCCCGGCCGTCGATCCCACACAGCACATCTGGTGGCTGATGAGCCGGGCGTCCGGCATCGTGGCGCTCGGGCTGATCGCGGTGTCGGTGGGCCTCGGCCTGACGATGGCGAACAAGCTCGTCCGCGGCGCCAAGGTGGCGGGCATCCACGAGCAGCTCTCGCTCGCGGGGCTCGTGGCGATCGCGATCCACGGGCTCACGCTGCTCGGCGACCCGTGGCTCAACCCGGGCCTGAGCGGGATCGTGATCCCGTTCCACATGGCCTACCGGAGCGCGTTCACGGGGGTTGGCATCATCGGCGGCTATCTCGCCGCAGCCCTCGGGCTCTCGTTCTACATCCGCAGGCGGATCGGGGCGAAGCTGTGGCGCAAGCTCCATCGCTTCACCCCCGTGGCGTACGTGATGTCGCTCGTGCACGCGATCGGCGCGGGCACCGACGCATCCACCGCATGGTTCCGCACCTTCATGCTGGCGAGCGCGGCGCCCATCACGGTGCTGTTCGTGATGCGGCTCGTGAAGAGCGCCCTGAAGAGTCGCCGGCCGGCGGCCAAGCGCGGCAGCTCGCGGGCAATTACGGACGTCGTGTAGCGGCCCACCCGGATGTGGGCCCGGTGGGCCCGCGCTTACCGTCGAGGACGCCACCTACGACGGAAGGAAAGGTCATGAGCGAGACGATGCGGGCCGCCGTCTTCGAGGGGCACGAGCGGATCGTGCTCGAAGAGCGGCCGATACCGGCGTGCGGACCGAACGACGCCATCGTGAAGGTCACCCTGACCACGATCTGCGGCACTGACGTCCATATCTGGCGTGAGGAATATCCGGTCGAGCGCGGGCGCATCGTCGGACACGAGCCCGTCGGCGTGATCCACCAGCTCGGCGACGCCGTGACCGGCTACGAGGTCGGTGAGCGCGTGCTCGTGGGCGCGATCACGCCGTGCGGCAGCTGCTTCTTCTGCCAGTCGCACAACGAGTCCCAGTGCGCGGGCCACGAGGACAAGTGGGAGATGATCGGCGGCTGGCGCCTCGGCAACTCGATCGACGGCGTGCAGGCGGAGTACTTCCGCGTTCCGTACGCGCAGGCGAACCTGGCGAAGATCCCTGACGACATGAGCGACGAGGAGTGCGTGCTTCTCGCCGACATCGCGTCCACCGGCATCTCGGCTGCTGAGACGGCCGACGTGCAGATCGGCCAGTCCGTGGCCGTGTTCGCCCAGGGGCCGATCGGGCTCTGCGCGACCGCGGGCGCCCGGCTCAAGGGCGCGGCGCTGATCATCGGCGTGGACGCGATCGAGGGCCGGCTGCACATGTCCAAGCAGATGGGCGCCGACGAGGTGGTCGACTTCACGCAGGAGGACCCGGTGGCGGCGATCAAGCGCCTCACCGGCGGCCGCGGCGTGGATGTGGCGATCGAGGCGCTCGGCACCGAGCAGACGTTCCAGTCCGCACTCGAAGCCACCCGGCCCGGCGGCAAGGTGTCAAGCCTCGGGGTGTACGGCGGGAAGATCGAGGTGCCGGTGGAGTCGTTCGTCTACGGCATCGGCGACAAGCAGATCCTCACCACCCTCTGCCCAGGCGGCAAGGAGAGGATGCGGAAGCTGATGGAGCTGGTGCGCCACGGCAAGCTGGACGTGACGCCGCTCCTCACGCACAGCTACGGCCTCGAGGACATCGAAGAGGCGTACGACTTGTTCGGCAACCAGCGCGACGGCGTCCTGAAGATCGCGCTGCACCCGAACGGACGGCCGAGCGTGTCGGCCGAGGGCGCGAAGGCCGGGGCAGCGGCCTGACCGGGAAGGCGGCGATCGCATGAAGGCGACAAAGCCCCCGCTCCGTGTGGTCATCGCGGGCGGGGGCCCCGCCGCCCTCGAGTTGCTCCTCGCGCTGAGAGAGCTCGCGGCCGAGCTGGTGGACATCGAGCTCATCGCTCCCACCACCGACTTCGTCTACCGCCCGATGCGCGTGACTGAACCGTTCGACGGCGGAGAGCCGCCGAGGTTCAGCCTGCCTTCAATCGTGCGCGACTGTGGTGGGGTCCATCGGCTCGGTGCTCTCACGGCTGTGGACGTGGACCGCCATCGCGCCACGCTCGACGACGGCGGCGAGCTCGGCTACGACGTGCTCGCGGTGGCGATCGGAGCCGCCGAGAGCATCGCGCTTCCCGGCGCGCTGACCTTCGAGGGAGATGCGAGCCGCCGCGCGTTCGGACGGCTGCTCGACGAGCTGGAGGAGGGCCGGCTGCGGCGGGTGGTGTTCGCCGTGCCGGCCGGCGTGGTGTGGTCGATGCCCCTCTACGAGCTCGCGCTGATGACCGCCGCCCACTGCCGTGACCGCGGCGTTGAGGATGTTGAGCTCACCCTCGTGACCCCAGAGGACGAGCCACTCGCGCTCTTCGGGCTGCGGGCGAGCGCCAAGGTCCTCTCGCTCCTGCGCGAGTCCGGGATCGCGGTGAAGGCCGGCGCGTACCCGACGTCCGTGCAGGAGGGGCAGCTGCTCCTCACCGGCGGCATGAACCTCGCGGCGGACCGCGTGGTCACGCTTCCGCGACTGGTGGGCCGCAAGGTTCACGGGCTGCCTCAGGACTCCGCAGGCTTCATCCCCACCGACGGCTACGGTCGCGTTCGCCGAGCGAAGGACGTATACGCGGCGGGCGACGCCACCACCTTCGCCGTAAAGCAGGGCGGACTCGCCACTCAGCAGGCGTTCGCGGCCGCCGAATCGATCGCAGCCGCGGCGGGCGCCGCCGTGGTGCCGCACCCGTTCCGGCCGGTTCTGCGCGGACTCCTGCTCACCGGCGGCCTGCCGAACTACCTGCGCGCCGAGTTGCGCGGCGGCACGGGAGACGACTCGTTGGCCGACGTCGAGCCGCTCTGGTGGCCGCCCGGCAAGATCGCCGGAGGTCGCCTGAGCCACTACCTCGCGGCGCAGGAGACCTCCGCCCGACTTGCATGACGCAGCAGCGCCCGCCAGTATGGGCGGATGATCGTCCCGCTTGCGCACGTCGCTGGGGTGCCGGTGGAGGAGACGGCGCTGGCGCTGGCGCCGGTCTGGGGCGGAGCGGTGGTGGTGCTTGCGGTGCGCGCGCGCTCGCTGCGCCGGAGGATCGCGCGGGGAATGCGTCGCAAGAGCGGCGGCTAGAAGCCCCACCGCGACAAAACTTCACCAATCCTTCGATTGACCTTACGGGTCGTTGAGCCGGCGGTGGGAGGCTGCGCCAATGAGCGCCGTCGCGAGTCCCGCAACCACCCGCTACATCGGAGTGGCGGACTGGTGGGGCCGGCACGTGTGGCTCGAGCAGGGCGGCACGCGAAGCTCGCTTCCCTACCGCGGTGACGAGATGGCGCTGTACGTCTGGGGCCGTCGCGGCATCGGTGCGCGCGAGCTGGCTCGCGCCATACTCGTGGACGCCACCGGCAGCGTCGCGCTGGCGGAGCGCCTGTGCCGCGACTTCACCCACGAGGTTGTGGCAGAGCTGCCCGAGGTGGGCTTCGAGCTGGACCGCGAGCAGGTGCTCGACTGGATAGAGCTGCGGAATTGCGGAGGTGCGGAGTCGCAGGGGCGGTCTCCGCGCCCCGGCGCCCTCACCTCGTAGCGCTTACAGCAGCAAGGAGGGGTGGATTCGGATGTGGCAGCAACCAGGGAGCGCCACCCTGCCACTCCGCAATTCCGCAACTCTGCAGCTCTGACGTAAAACCGCCCACCCGCCGATTCGAGGCCGGCGAGCGGGCGGCTGTTACCCCGTGTGGACTCGCAGCATCACGAGGGCGTGCTACCGATGTTCCCTGGGAGGGTGCGGAAGCACTGGTCCAAGTGAAGCACCGGAATCTAAGACTGTCCAAAAGATCTTCTGTGGATCGGGTACGTGCCGTGACCATGGAGAAAAGACCATTCGGAGAGACCGGACTGGAGCTGCCCGTGATCGGCATGGGAAGCTGGCAAACGCTGGATCTCTCGCCCGGCGAGCAGCCGCTCGCGGACGAGATCGTGGGCTCCGCGCTCGACTCCGGCACCAGGGCATTCGACTCCTCGCCGATGTACGGCCGCTCCGAGGAGGTGCTCGGCCAGGCGCTCGACGGCAGGCGCGACGGCACCTTCCTCGCCACCAAGACCTGGTCGCGCACGCAGGCCGCCGCCCAGGCGCGCTTCCGCGAGCAGCTCCACTTCTTCGGTGGGCACATCGAGATGATGCAGATCCACAATCTGGTGGACTGGCGAGAGCGGCTCGAGTGGCTCGAGGGCGAGCGCGACGCCGGGCGCGTGGGTCTCCTCGGCGCCACCCACTACTCGCCGAGCGCGTTCAGCGAGCTCGAGGAGGTGATGCGCACCGGGCGCATCGAGGCGATCCAGATTCCCTACAACCCGAACGAGCGCGAGGTGGAGGAGCGGATCTTGCCGCTGGCAGCCGAGCTCGGTCTCGGCGTGGTGGTGATGCGTCCGCTGAGCGGGGGCTCGCTCGCGGGAATCTCCGTCAGACGCGAGCAGCTCGAGCAGCTCGGCGTGGATACCTGGCCGCAGGCGCTGCTCAAGTGGGCGCTGGCGGACGAGCGCGTGCACCTGCTGATTCCGGCCACCAGCAGACCCGAACGCGCGCGAGAGAACGCTCTGGCGGGAGCGGGCCCGCCACTGAACCCGGACCAGCGGGAGCTCGTGGAGCGCATCTCCCGCGGCAGCAGGGGTTAGGGAGGTAGTGCTCCAGCTCATCGAGCGACAGAGGGGCGGCCACAAGCAGACGGCGCCGAGGCGACGGCCGCGGCTACGGCTGCCCTCCCGGCGCGGGTTGCTGCGCGGGGTCGCGCTCGTGGCCGCCGTGATCGCGCTCGCCGTTGGAGGGATCCTGCTCGGACTCCGGGCGGCTGGCGACACGACGCGGAACACGGCGATCGGCAGCGTGTCGTTCGCGGTCTCGCCGGCCTGGCACGGGCAGGTGGATGCGTTCATCCCGATCGCCGACTGGGGCGTGCGCGCGCACGCGTTCAGGGTGCCGCTGAAGATCCACGTGGAGCCGCGCGCGGTGAGGCGAGGCGCTGTGGTGAGTGCGGCCAGCGGCAACGGGACGGTGCTCGCCGTGGCCGAGCGCGACTCGAGGCATGCCGCTCGCGCGGCGCTGCTCCATGCCGGTCTTTGGGGGGTGGGAGGGGCGCTCGCCCTCGGCGTGATCGCCGCGCTCGCACTCGCGCACCGTCCGGGCGTGCGCCGGCGCACCGTGGCGGCCGTGGCGCTCGCGCCCGCGGTGTGTGCCGTCGCGCTATGCGCCGGCGTGCTTCTGCGCCTGTCCGCCACCTTCGACTCAGACGCCTTCTCGCACCCGCGCTTCTACGCGCGCGGCGCCGAGCTCGAGCAGCTCCTCCGTGTGGCGTCGAACGCCCAGGAGGAGGCCGCGGGCTACACGTCTCAGGTCCAGCGCGCGCTCGGCAGCTTCGCCGCGCTGGTGGCCACGGGAGCTCGCTTCGCGCGGCCCGTGCCGGCCACCCGGGAGGCGATTCTCGCCTCCGACCTGCACGACAACCTGCTGGCGATGAAGGCCGTGCGCAACCAGTTCGGCCGCCAGCCGATCTTCTTCCCGGGCGACTTCGGCCAGACCGGCAGCAGCACGGAGACGCGGCTGCTCGTGTCCAGCTTCAAGCGGCTCACCCAGCCGGTGATCGCAGTATCCGGAAACCACGACTCGGCGCTCCTCATGCGGCACCTGGCAGCGGCCGGAGTGATCGTGCTCACCGACAGGGGACGGCTGAACGGCGCCGGGCGCACGGACGACAAGCCGGTGCAGACGATCCTCGGCATGCGCGTGGCCGGCTACCCGGATCCGCTCGAGTCGCGCCACGGCGATCCGGCAGACCCGCGGCGGATCTTCTCGTTCGCCGACCGCCCCAACGGCAAGCTCTTCTACGCCGCCGCCGAGCAGCGCTTGCTCAACTGGTTCGAGAGCCTGAAGCAACCGCCGCAGGTGCTGCTCGTGCATCAGAACGGCCTGTCGCAGTACCTGGCGCGCTCACTCCAGCTGGACGGCTACCGGCGCCGGCTGGTGATCCTCACCGGCCACGACCACCGCCAGCACATCGACAAGTACGGCCCCGTGGTGGTGGTGGACGGCGGGTCGGTGGGCGCCGGCGGCGTGTTCGGCGCGAGCAAGACGCCCGTGGGCTTCGCGCACCTCAATCTCACAGGCGGCGGGCAGCTCGCCTCGGCCGATCTCGTGCGCGCCCAGCCGTTCACGGGCGGTGCGCAGGCCGACCGTGTTGTGCTCACGTCGAGCAATCCATGCAGGGGCCAGGCACTCGTGTGCCACAAGCCCGGCGGCCCTTAGGGCCTAGGCCACAGGCGGGAAGTCCGGCACGCGCTGCGCCTCGCGGTCGGTCCACCAGACGATGAACACGTACGCCGCGGCTCCGAACGCGAACGCGACGAGCATGATGAGCGCGGCGAGGTCCGTGCTCGCCATCGAGTAGGCGCCCACGAGCAACGCCACCGTGAGCAGCACGCCGCCGAGCATGGAGCGGCCAATCGCCAGCAGTCCGAAGGAGCCGAGCACGAGCACAAGCGACACGATGGCCACCACCAGGTGGCTGTGCTGGGTGGAGGACATGCAGTCGGGCACGTCACACGGGCCAACCTTGGCGCCGAGCGAGGCTCCCCAGATAATCACGGGAAGCCCCGCGAGCCCGAGTAGCGAGAGCAGCGTGTTCGCCCGGCGCTTTCCGATCAGCCACCAGCCGATGAGCACCGGGGCAAAGAGCCCGACGAACAGCATCACCCAACCCACGCCGCGGAGTGTAATGCGGCTGCGCGCGCGCTACACCTCCTGGGCGATTAGTCTCGTGCCCGATGGATTCGCATTCGCTACGCGACCCTCTGGCCGGAGGGCGCGAAGACGAGCTCGTGGCCGCCCTCCGGGCGGGCGACGAGTCCGCATTCGCCGCGCTGGTGGACCGCTATCACGCGTCGCTCGTGCGCCTCGCGCGGATGTACGTTCGCGACCGCTCCGTGGCCGAGGAGGTGGCGCAGGAGACGTGGCTCGCGGTGCTGAATGGGATCGACCGCTTCGAGGCCCGCTCCTCGCTGAAGACCTGGCTCTTCCGCATCCTCACCAACCGGGCGAAGACCCGCGGTCAGCGCGAGGCGCGCAGCCTTCCCTTCTCCTCGATCGGTGACCCGGACGACCCAGCTGTGGATCCGGACCGCTTCCGGCCCGAGGGCGACCAGTTCCCCGGAGGCTGGAAGGAGTTCCCGCCGCCATGGGAGGGCGACCCGGAGGAGCGGCTGCTCGCCGGCGAGGCGCGCGCGCTCATCCTCCACACGATCGAGCAGCTGCCGGCGAACCAGCGCGCCGTGATCACGCTGCGCGACATCGAGGGCTTCGACGCGGACGACGTTTGTAACGTCCTCGAGGTCAGCGAGACCAACCAGCGAGTGCTTCTCCACCGCGCACGGGCGAAGGTGAGGCGCGCACTGGAGCAGTACCTGGGGGAAGCCACATGAGCTGCAGGGAGTTCGTCGAACTCGTAACCGACTATCTGGAGAACGCGCTGCCCGCGGACGAGCGGCAGCGCTTCGAGGAGCATCTTGCGCTGTGCCCCGGCTGCGTGACGTACGTCGACCAGATCCGCCAGACGGTGGCCGCCACGGGCACGCTGCGCGAGGAGTCGATCCCCCCAGCCGCGCGCGACGAGCTGCTCGCGGCCTTCCGTGACTGGAAGCGCGGGTAGTCCGGCAGCGCCCGCGCCGGAGGCGGCCGAGCGTGTGTCCACGCTCGAGCTGTTCTTCGACCTCGTCTTCGTCTTCACGATCACGCAGCTGAGCACGCTGCTCGTGCACGAGCCGAGCTGGAAGGGCGTCTTCCAGGCGGTGCTCATGCTGGGCCTGATCTGGTGGATGTATGACGGCTATGCGTGGCTCACGAACGCGCTGCCGCCGGACCGCGCGGTGCGCCGCGTATTCCTGCTCGCCGCGATGGCGGGCTTTCTCGTGCTCGCCCTCGCCGTTCCCGAGGCGTTCCGTGGCAGCG
This sequence comes from Thermoleophilaceae bacterium, assembly GCA_036378175.1. Lineage (GTDB taxonomy): Bacteria > Actinomycetota > Thermoleophilia > Solirubrobacterales > Thermoleophilaceae > JAICJR01. Next base: position 49,367 of record DASUWY010000023.1, on the reverse strand, counting down.
GCGCGAGCTTTGGGATCGCCTACCTCGCGATCGTGCTCATCCACGCCGGGCTGTTCGCCAGCTCCACGTCGCAGAAGCTCACGCGCGGCATCTTCCAGCTCGCGCGTTTCAACCTGCTGTCCGCGGCGCTGGTGCTCGCCGGGGGGATCGTGGGCGGCACGGCCCAGTACGTGCTCTGGACACTCGGCGTGCTGGCGGAGTGGCTCACCCCGCTGATCCTCCGGAGCGGCGGCTTTCTCATCGCGCCGTCGCACTTCGTGGAGCGGCACGGCCTCGTGGTGATCATCGCGATCGGCGAGTCGGTGGTGGCGGTGGGCATCGGCGCGAGTGGCCTGCCCGTGGATCTCAAGCTCGTGAGCATCGCCGTGCTGGGGCTCCTCCTGAGCGCCTGCCTCTGGTGGGCGTACTTCGGCAGCGGGGACGAGGACCGGGCGGAGGTGGCCCTTGGGAGCGCGCCCGCGGCCGAGCGGCAGTGGCTGGCGGTGAGCGCGTTCGGCTACTGGCACATGCCGATCCTGTTCGGAGTGATCGCAATGGCGGCCGCGCTGCGGCACGCGATCGGGCACGCCTCCGCCGACCTCAGCACTGAGCAGGCGCTGCTGCTCGGCTGCGGTGCGGCGCTCTTCCTCGCCGGCGACGTGATGTATCGCCGCGCGCTGCGGATCGGACGCGGCCCGTGGCGGGTGGTGGCCGCGCTGCTGGCGCTCGCCACCGTCCCGCTCGGTCACTGGGTGTCGGCCGCGGCGCAACTCGCCGCGCTCGTGGCGGTTCTGGCCGGCGCGCTCGCCGGAGAGGCGGCTCTACCTGTCCGGGCGGTCGGGGTAGACGTCGTCGATCGTGGTGAGCGCCGTGTAGGGCGCGCCGCCGGTGGCCGCTGAGATCGCCTCGCCGCCGCCCGCCAGACGATCGAGCACGCACACCACGCCCGCCACCTCGAGACCCTCTTCCTGCACGCGCTTCACCGCCTCCACCGTCGAGCCGCCGGTGGTGACCACGTCCTCCACCACCAGCACGCGTTCGCCGGGCTCCGGGAGAGGCCCCTCGATCCAGCGCTGGAGCCCGTGCTCCTTGCGCTCCTTGCGGATGATGAACGCCCGCTCGGGATAGCCGAAGGCAAGCGGGGCGCACGCCACCGGGATCGCGCTCACCGGTACGCCGCCCACAGCGGTGGCTCCGCACGCCCGCGCCTCGGCCGACACGAGCTCGCCCATCGCCATGAACGCGTCGGGCAGGAGGATCGCCCGCTTGGCGTCCACGTAGTACTGCGCGGTGCGCCCGCTCGTGAGTTTTACCTCGCCGATCACGAGCGCGTGCTCTCTCAAGGCCGCCACCAAACGGTCACGACCCCCCGCTTGGGCTACGACATTTGCGGAAGGAGACGGCATTGCGCGCGCGTATCTTAGGCCCGAGCCCGATGGGGGCCTCGTGATCAAGCGAACCCTCCTCCTCGTATCCACCGTCTGCACGCTCATCGTCGTGGCGAGCTTCGTCATGTTCGCCCTCGAGGAAGCAAACGCAGGCTCCACGACTCAGCAGGACAAGGTCGTGAGCATCGACCAGCCCGACCCCTCGGCCCAGGTCGAGGCGCAGCGCGCGAAGAAGCACACAAAGGTGCGCGAGCTGATCGACGATGCCAACGACGTGCTCACGAAGCCGTTCAACGGCGTCACCACGTCGAACGACATCTGGGTCGAACGCAGCGTGCCGTTCGTGCTGGCGTTCCTCCTGTACTTCGTGGTGCTGCGCGTGCTGGCCGGCTACGCGGTGCGGCTGAAGCTCTAGAGGATGGGCGCAGCCCATCCGGTTACGCGAGACCGGACGTCGAGAGTCGTCATCGGTACCGCGGGGCTGGATGCCCCGCGGAGCTACCTATAGACAAAGATCGTCTCGCCGAGCTTGATCCAGTTGTAGATCGAGGCGGCGTCAGGGATCGGCACGCGGATGCAGCCGTGGCTCGCCGCGTACGGCGGCACGTCGGGGTAGCCGTGCACCGCGTAGCCGCGGATGAAGTAGTTCGAGTCGACCATGCCCTTGGCGTTCGTGCCCGGCGTCTTCGAATAGAAGTGGAAGGTGCCGAACACCGTGGGCGTGGAGGGCTTGCCGGACGACGCGTGGTAGATCCGCACGGGCTTGCCGCCCTGCGCGAACACGAGCACCTGGCGCGACCAGTCGAACTCCACGTGCCGCCCAGCGCCGGGATGCTTCAGCGTGAAGCCGCCCTGGCCGCGGAACAGCTTCTTGAAGATCGTGGCCGACGGCGTCTCCACTCGCGACATGCCGTTGACCTTGCGGAACGCGAGCACCGCACGGCCGGTGGCGTCGTCGTAGCGACCGCTCACTGGGGTGACGTACGCAAGCGCCCGCAGCCCCTCCTGGAGCAGCCGCACGCCGCGACCGTGGCCGCCCATCTGCGCGCTCGGCTTGATCACGTGCACGCCCACGGAGGTGGTGGCCACCGGGGTGGCGGGGTCGGCGCTCTTGAACACCTTCACCACCGCCTTGTACGTCCCGATCTTCTTGGCCGTGAAGTGGAGGAACACGCCGTTCGCCGCGCCCACCCTGCCGCGCAGCGGCGAGCGGGTGGTGGCGATCTCCCTGCCCTTGAAGTAGATCCCCGCGGTGGCGTAGCCGTCATCGGCAAACGAGCGCGTGCCCTGGATCAGCACGCGCTGGCCCTTCATCACCCAGATCCGTTGGCCGTCGCGGATTCCCGTGGCTACGTGGATGCGCATCGGAGGGGCGGCGTGGGCTGCCCCTGCGAGGACGGCAAGGAGCGCCGCGGAAAGAGCGAGAGTGCGACGCATTGAGACAAATCTAATCCGAGGGGCGGCGGGTTCGCCACAACGTGCTTTACGGCACGAGACGCTTGCGCATCCAGACCACGGGGACCGCGAACAGCGCCGTGGTCACCACGGCCAGCCAGAGCGCGTTCCCGAGAATCGACAGAGCGTCCGGGCCGAGGATCAGCCCGCGCGTGATCCGCACCAGGTGGTAGAGCGGCGTGAACCAGGCCACCACGTGCGTCCACTGAGGCAGCCTGTCGAGTGGATAGAAGATGCCGCTGAACAGGAACATCGGCGTGACGAACAGCGTGTAGTAGTAGGTGAAGTAGTCGACCTTCCCGACGATCGCCGTGAACGACAGCCCGATCGCCGCGAAGCACGCAGAGCCGAGCACGATGAACACAGGCGTGACCACCGCCCAGGGCGAGTGGATCAGCCCGAACAGCGCGACGATCACGAGGAACACCGTGCCGTAGATGAGCGCGCGCGTGCACGCCCACGCGATCTCTCCGCCCACCAGGTCCTCCACCTCCACCGGCGTGGACAGCATGTTGTCGTATAGCCGGTACTCGTTCATGCGGAAGTGGACGTTGTAGGTGGTCTCGAAGGCGGTGGCCCACATGGCCGCGGACGCCACGAGCCCTGACGCGATGAAGTCCTTGTAGGGGATGCCGTTCACGCTCGCGAGGTAGGTGCCGAGCCCGAAGCCCATCGCGAGGAGGTAGAGCACCGGATCGAGGAAGGTCGGCAACAGCGCGCCCTTCCAGAGGTACGAGAACACGCGCAGGTCGCGGCGCCACACGCGGAACGCCATCCGGGGGCTGGGAGGCGCCACCCTCATTCGCGTAGCCCCCGCCCGGTGATCTCGATGAACACGCCCTCGAGGTTGGGCTGCCCGTGGCGTTCGCGCAGCTCCGCGGGACTGCCGAGGGCGACGATCTTCCCGTGGTCCATGATCGCGATGCGATCGCAGATGCGCTCGGCCTCCTCCATGTAGTGCGTCGTGAGGATCAGGGTCACCCCGCCGTGCTTGAGGCCGTCGAGCAGATCCCACACCGCAAGGCGCGCCTGCGGGTCGAGGCCGGTGGTGGGCTCGTCGAGGACGATCAGCTCGGGCTCGTTGATCAGCGCACGCGCGATCAGCAGCCGGCGCTGCATGCCGCCCGAGAGCTCGCGCGGCTTGGACAGCGCGCGTCCGCTGAGCTGCGCCAGCTCGAGGAGCTGGTCGATGCGGCCGTCCGCACGGGCGCCGTAATACAGCGCCTGCTGCACTAGGTTCTCGCGCACGGTGAGGTCCCAGTCGAGATTCGCCTCCTGCGGCACCACGCCGAGGCGCGCCTTCACCTGGCGCCGCTGGGTGCGAGCGTCGAGCCCCAGCACGTGCAGCTCGCCCTCGTCCACGCCCGCGAGGCCGTAGATCATCTTCATCGTGGTGGTCTTTCCCGCGCCGTTCGGGCCGAGGAAGCCGAAGCACTCGCGCTCATGGACGTCGAAGTCGATGTGGTCCACAGCAACCAACTCGCCGTACGCCTTGTAGAGGCGGCGGCCCTCGACGGCGTTCATCGAGCGGCCGGCTCGCGCAGAGCCGGCAGCACGCGTGGCGCGGCCGCGCAGGCGCCGATCATCGCCACGCCGAGCGCGAGCGCCACACCGCCGCTCGAATGCACGGTCACCGCGTACGAGATCGAGTTGTTGAACGCGTGCAGCGAGATGCCCGGGAGGATGGAGTTCGTGCGCTCGTACAGCAGGCAGAACACGAAGCCCAGCATGGCGAGTGCCGGCAGCACCGCCAGCGTCTGCGCGCCCGTGTAATGCACGGCGCCGAAAACGAGCGCGTCGATGAGGGCGGCAAGCAAGATGGGAAAACGGGTGCGAAGCGCCCGGTAGAAGAAGCCGCGGAAGAAGAACTCCTCGGCCACCGGCGCCACCACGATCACGAGCAGCGCAGCGAGTACGAGAAGGACCCCGCCGTTGTTCGCCCCGAGGTCCTTCGCCACGGTCTGCTTGCCGTGCGGGTGGAGCGCCACCTGGTAGATCACCGAGAACAGCCAGAACGCCGCGTAGGCCGTGAGCGCCGCGCGCACGGCGCCGCGCAGCGGCGTGCCCCTGAGCCCGAATTGCCACGGTCGCGGCGGTGCCACGCGCGACGCGAACAGCACTGCCGCCGCGGCGAGGATCGCGTCCTGGATGAGCGTTCCGCCGAGGGCGATCCCCGCGCCGCTCGAGGGGAAGTCGTGCCCCGCCGCGGCCACGATCACCTGGATCACGGCGGCCACGACGAACACCAGGAAGATGCCCGTGACGAACGCGGCAGGCGCGTACCACGCCGGCCATGGCGGTGCCCCTTCAGGGGGCAGCCGGGGCGCCTCCTCCGGCGCCTCACCGGGCGCGGGATGGCTCTGCTCGAGCTCGCTTGTCACGCGTCGAAGACTAGGGGCGGCAGCTCGGTGAGACTGCTGATCACCGGCACGTCCACCCCCGGGGGCCGCCCGCCGTGGCGGGCGATGAGCACGGCGCCCATCCCCATCGCCAGCGCGCCCTCCACGTCGTTTTCCGTGCGGTCCCCCACGTGCAGGGCGTCGCCCGGGCTCACGCCCGCGATGCCGAGCGCCGCGTCGAACAGCCGCGAGTCGGGCTTGGCGGCTCCGGCCGCCGCCGAGGACACCACGCCGTCGAGCAGCGGCGCCAGCCCCGTGCGCTCGACCACCTCCGGCAGCGACGAGTCCCAGTTGCTCGCCACCACCAGACGCACGCCGGCCGACCGCAGCTCCTCGAGCGCCGGCGCGGCGTCCGGGAACGGCTCGAAGTGGAGGGCCGCGAGCATCGCCTCACGCACCGCGGCCAGCTCCACCTGGTGGATGCCGAGCGCGGTTCGCAGCACGCCGGCGCAGCGGTCACGCAGCGCGGACAGCGACTTCGGGTCGCCGCCCTCGAGGTGGTGCGCGAGGTAGTAGCGGATCTCGGCGGCGAAGCCGGCGGTGGCCTGCTCCTCGCTCACCTCCACGCCGGCCCGCTCACGGAGCTGGTCACGCAGGCGAGGGCCCGGCGGCTGCATGTGCACGAGCGTCCCCAGCGCGTCGATCGTCACCGCGCGGATCACGTGACGAGCTGCCAGGCAGCGAACAATCCGGTGCCGCAGACGAGCAGCGCCGCCGATGCGGCGAGCACCGAGCCCATCGCCACCCGCCGGTCCTTGAGCTCGAGGGCCACCCACATCGGGATCGGGAACACCACGGCGAGCAGCCTGCCGAACGACATCAGGGGCTGCCACTCCACCGGAGCGGACACCGCCGCCACAAGCGACCCGAGGGTGTAGATGCCATACGCCGGCGGCAGGCGGCGGAACATCCCCACGAGCGCAACGAGCGCCAGCACGAGCAGCACGAAGTAGAGCGCGTTCTCCGCGGCCACCACGCGATCCACCGGCGCGGAGCTGACGAGGCGCCCCGCCCCGCTCACACCCGCCACGGCGGCATCCCAGATGCCACCGGACGGCCCCTTGAACACGTGACCCCAGGCGCGCTCCACGCCAAACCAGCCGAGCGGCCGCAGCCCGGCGCCCGCCAGGCCGGCGCTGAATGCCAGGGCGCCGAGCGGCGCCACCACGAGCCAGCGCAGCCTGCCCGCCCGCCACGCCATCCACGCGAGCGGCAGCAGGAGCAGGAGCCCGGTGGGCCGCGTGGCGCCCGCGGCGGCGCACAGCAACGCCGCAAGCGCCCAGCGCTCGGTGCGCGCGGCGTAGAACACGCCCACGCTGAGCGCGAGGAACAGGCTCTCGGAGTACGGCGCGCTGAAGAAGAAGGACGCGGGCCAGAAGGCCACGAGCAGCAGCACGGGCCGTGCGTAGCGCTCGCCAAGCTCGAGCTCCACGAGCTTGTGCAGGAGCACGAGCGCGACGATGAAGGACACCGCCGATACGGCGTAGGCACACAGCAGGACGAGCGCGCCGGGCGCGGCCCCGCCGCCCGCGGCAGCGCGGACGCTCAGCGGGTAGAGCGGGAAGAAGGCGGTGAGGCTCGACTCACCGCCGTAGCCGGAGTGCGCGATCGTGAGGTACCAGACGGCGTCCCAGCGCGCGAGGGCGCCGAGCGCGCGCCCGAGGGCGCCGGTGAGCGCGGGGATGTCGTGCGTCTGCTCCTGCGAGCGCTGCACCGGCAGGACGTACACGGCGGCGATGGCGGCCGCCCAGACAAGTGCGCGCGAGAGGCCGAACGCGAGCAGGGCCTCGCGCAGGGCGCGCTGCGCCCCGAGTGCGCGAATCCGGCGACGTGCGGAGATAGCCTCCTGCGTCATGGCCGCCCCCGATCTTTACATCGCGGCATCGTGGTGGACCGACCACCGCAACGAGATCACGGCGGTGGCGACGGTGGTGGGCGCCATCCTGCTGGCAAGGCTCGTGGACCGGACCATGAGCCGGCGCGCGGCGAGGCTCGCCACGTCGGTCACCGGCCGCGAGCTGTCCGCCACGGCGGACACGCGCCTGCGTCTCGTGCGTCGCCTGGTGTCCGTCACGATCATCGTTATCGGCATCGCGCTCGCGCTTGCCCAGTTTGCGGCCGTGAAGCGCGTGGCCACGGGCATCCTCGCCTCCTCGGCGGTGATCGGCATCGTCGTGGGCTTCGCCGCGCGACAGACGCTCGCGAACGTGGTCGCCGGGATCCTGCTGGCCATCACACAGCCGATTCGCGTCGGTGATCTGGTGACCTTCCAGGGCGAGACCGGCACCGTGGAGGACGTCCGTCTCACCTACACGTACGTGCGCACGGGGGACGACCGGCGCGTGATCATCCCCAACGAGCAGCTCGCCTCGAGCACGATCGTCAACCACACGATCGTTGACCCTCGCGTGCGCGTGGAGGTGGTGCTCTGGATTCCGGTCGACGCCGACCCGATGCGAGCCACGGCCGCGCTGGAGGAGGAGCCCGACGTGGACGTATCCGTGGCCGACATGGAGAAGGACGGCATCCGGCTGACGGTCGGCACCTGGGCGCCCAGCGCCGCTGAGCGGGCTCGTGTGGCGGCAGGACTTCGCCTCAGGTGCATCGAACGACTGCAGCAAGCCTCTATTCTGGGCGGTTGACACCCGCGACGGGCGGCCCGGAAGCCGCCGGGTTCGCCGCCTTTTTCGATGACCCACCGCCAAAGACAGGCAAGGCGGCGCCGCAACAAGGCGCGCCCGAGGAACTGGTTGCTCCTCGGCCTGGCCGTGGTGCTCTCGATGGCGATCATCGCGGGGCTCGGCGTGGTGGGATACATCCTGGCCATCGCGGCATCGGCGCCGAACGTCGACGAGCTCAAGCCGATCGTGAAGGGCTCCACCAGCAAGATCTACGCCGCTGACGGGCGCCTGCTCGGTTACGTCCAGTCGGACCAGATCCGCACGCCCATCCGCTGGAGCCAGATGCCGCCGATCATCCGCAACGCCACCGTGGCGATCGAGGACCAGCGCTTCTACCACCACGGGGGCGTGGACTACGAGGGCATCGTGCGCGCGGCCATCCGGGACGTCGCGTCGGGCAAGCCGCTGCAGGGCGGCTCCACGATCACCCAGCAGCTCGTCCGCAACCTCTACATCCGCAGCCCCAAGCGCGACCTCAAGCGCAAGATCCGCGAGGCCAAGATGGCCCAGGAGCTCGAGCAGAAGCACTCGAAGAACTGGGTGCTGATGCAGTACCTGAACGACGTTCCGTACGGGACGGTGAACGGGCGCAGCGCGATCGGAGTGGAGGCGGCGTCCCAGGTGTACTTCAACAAGCACGCGCAGGACCTCACGCTCGACGAGGCCGCGCTGCTGGCGGGTCTGCCACAGGCGCCGTCCGACTACAGCCCGTTCACGAATCCGGCCGCCGCGCTCGGTCGCCGGAACGAGGTGCTGCAGCGGATGTACACGAACCACTACATCACCCGTCAGCAGCTGCTCACCGCGGAGAAGCGCTCGCTCGGGCTTCACCCCGGCAAGCGCTACCTCACGCGGCACGAGCCGTACTTCTTCGACTACGTGCAGGACCAGCTCATCCAGAAGTACGGCGCCAACGTGTTCCGCCAGGGCGGCCTGCGGGTGTACACGACGATCGAGCCGAACCTCCAGAACGAGGCGCGCGCGGCGATCGCCGGGCAGCTCAACCTGCCCACCGACCCAAGCTCGGCGATCGTGACGATCGATCCCTCGAACGGCCACATCCTCACGATGGCCTCGAGCGGCACGTACAAGGGCCGGCAGTTCAACCTCGCGGCGCAGGGCCACCGCCAGCCGGGCTCGTCCTTCAAGACGTTCGTCCTCACCACGGCGATCAAGGAAGGCGTCAACCCGAACACCACCACGTACGTGTCGAAGCCGCTCAACCTGAACGACCCGAAGTACGGGCCATGGCAGGTGAAGACCTTCGGGAACGACTACCTCGGCCGCACGAACCTCGTCAACGCCACGCTGCACTCGGACAACACCGTGTACGCGCAGCTCGACCTGGACGTCGGTCCCGACAAGGTGGCCCAGACCGCGAAGTCGATGGGCATCACCACCCACCTCAACGGATATCCCGCCGAGGGCCTGGGAGGCCTGCGGCTCGGCGTCTCCCCGCTCGAGATGGCGGACGCGTATGCCACGCTCGCGTCCGGCGGCGTCCACCACAAGCCCGTGGCGATCACGAAGGTCGTCTTCCCGGACGGGAAGGTCGACAACCTCGGCCGCAACCCCGGCAACCGCGTGCTCACCGACGGGCAGGCGTACGAGGTGACGAAGATCCTGCACGAGAACGTGCTCGCCGGCACCGGCACGCACGCGAACATCGGCTGCCCGGCGGCGGGCAAGACCGGCACGACGGACAACTTCAACGACGCCTGGTTCGTGGGGTACACGCCCAAGCTCGCCACGGCGGTCTGGGTCGGCTACCCCAACGCGCTGATCCAGATGACCAACGTCCACGGCATCTCGGTGCAGGGCGGCAGCTTCCCGGCGCAGATCTGGCACGACTACATGAACGTCGCGCACGGCAGCTTCTGCGGTGACTTCCCGCAGCCCACCACGCCTGTGCAGTGGGCGCCGTTCTACGGCCACTACGCCACCACCGGCGCAACCGGGCCGTCCTATCCCACCACCGGTGTGCCGGCGCCGAGCGCCCCCAGCACGGGCGGCACCGCGCCCGGCTCGTACAAGGGCTACGACCCGCGCCTGTACGCGTCGCCGCCGCAGGGCGCGCCGAAGACGCAGTCGCCGTCGCCGACGCCGCACAATCACACCCCTGGTGGCGGTAACGGCAACGGCAATGGCAACAGCGGCGGCGGCTCGCCGGCAGATCCAACCCCAAGCGGGTAGCCCGCGCGCGCGGCGGGTGGCGTGGCCCGGCGTGGCCGCGCTCGTCCTGCTGTGCGTGATCTACGCGCTGCTCGCGACGCTGCCCGCGCACGCCGGCTCGGGGATCGTGCTCGGCTCGCCGAGGGAGGCGTGGCCGGGATGGGTGCTCGGCCCGTTGCGGTTCGCGGGAATGGGCGGGCACGCTCTCATCGGCCCGCTCTTCTATGCGGGGCTGTGGGCGGCACTGCTGCTGTATGTCCTGGTGCTCGTGCGCATCGGTGACCTGCCTGCAAGGGCGGTTCTGTGGACGATCGTCGGGCTGCACGTCCTGTTCATGCTCGCCCCGCCGCTCCTGTCGCGCGACGTGTTCTCTTACATCGCCTACGCGCGGCTCGGCGTGGAGCACTCGCTCAATCCGTACACGCACTCGCCGCTGGACATCGCCGGGGACCCGGTGTTCCGCTACGCGGGGTCCGTGAATGCCGTGTCGGTGTACGGGCCGCTGTTCACGCTTCTCACGTATCCGCTCGGTTCGCTCGGGCTGGCCGGCGCATTGTGGACGCTCAAGGCGGTGGCCGCGGCGTGCTCGCTCGGGATCGTGGGGCTGGTGTGGAAGGGAGCGCGGCTACTTGGGCGCGACCCCCTTCTGCCCGCGGCCTTCGTCGGGTTGAACCCGGTGGTGCTGGTGCATGTTGTCGGTGGGGCGCACAACGAGGCGCTTGTTGTGCTGCTCACGGTGCTGGGAGTTGTGGTGTGGGTTGGAGGTCGGAGGTCGGAGGTGGGAGGAACTGCTCTCGCCTCCGTCGGTGCCGGCATCAAAGCGTCTGCTGGGCTCGTCTTGCCGTTCTTGATCGTTGGATCCCGTGAACGATGGCGGCAATGTCTGGGTGCGGCCGTGCTCGTGCTCCTTGCGGTCGCCGTTCTCGGTCTTGCCGTGTTCGGGACTCACGCGCTCGATGCGCTCAGCTTTCTCAACTCGAACCAGGCGCGGAGCTCGAGGTGGAGCTTTCCCTACAAGACGGCTCAGCTGCTCGGGCTCGTGCTGCCGGGCGGGCGGCTCGACCACCGCACCGCCGCGCGGGTGCTCTGGGGCGTGGCGTTCGGCTGCGCGTTCCTGTGGCTGCTGTGGCGCACCTGGCGCGGCGAGAGCCCTGTGCGGGCGGCGGGCTGGGCCACCTTCGCGATCCTCATGGCGTCTGCCTGGCTCGTGCCCTGGTACGCACTCTGGCTCCTGCCGCTCGCCGCGCTCGCCGGCGACCTGGCGCTGATGGCGGCGAGCGTGGCCCTGTGCGGATGGATGCTCGTGATAGCTGTGCCGTTGTAGACGATGGGCGAGCTGAGCCTCATTGCGGCGGTCGAGCGCGCGCTGTCGATGCGCGGCGAGCGCGTGCTGCGCGGCCCTGGCGACGATGCCGCCGTGGTTCGCGCGGGCGGCGCCGTGGCCGTCACGTCGGTGGACGCAATGGTGGAGGGCGTGCACTTCAAGCTCGACACGCATTCCCCGGCCGACGTGGGGCACAAGGCGCTCGCCGCCGCGCTGTCCGATCTCGCGGCGATGGGGGCGCGCACGGGCGAGGCGTACGTGGTGCTGGGGCTGCCGCCCGGCTTCGGGGAGGAGCGAGCCCTCGGGCTCGTGCACGCGATGGAGCGCTTGGCGGAGCGTACGGGCGCCGCGATCGTGGGGGGCGACGTGGTTGGCGCGCCTCAGCTCTTGGTGTCGGTGACGGTGACCGGGTGGGGTGACTCCGACCACGCCCTCGCCCACCGCGACGGCGCCCGCCCGGGCCACCTCGTGGGAGTGACGGGCGACCTGGGCGGCTCGGGCGCCGGGATGCTGCTGCTCGAGAGTGGCGAGCGCGACGGGCCGCTCGTCCAGCGCCACCTCCGCCCGCAACCGCGACTGGAAGCCGGCGCCGCGCTGGCGGCCGCTGGAGTGAGCGCGATGATCGACGTGAGCGACGGGATCGCCACCGATGCGCGGCACATCGCCGAGCGCAGCGGCGTGGAGGTGGTGGTGGAGCTCGAGCGCGCGCCGCTGGCTCCGGGGCTGCGCGAGGCGGCGGAGCGTCTGGGACGCGACCCGCTCGAGCTCGCCGCCGTCGCCGGTGAGGACTTCGAGCTGCTGTTCACGGCTCCGCCCGACACGCGCGAGGCGCTGGAGCGCGCGGCGGCGCCGCTGCCGGTCACCTGGATCGGCGAGGTGCGCGAGGGAAGCGGCCTACTGCTGCTTGGAGCCGGGGGACGGGAGGTCTCCCTCACCGGCTACGAGCATTCGTGAGAGCCTGCGCAGCTCGTTGAGGCGCGCCCGGCGCCGCAGCATCGCATCCGCCACCGCGTGCGGATCCACCTGGTACCGGCCGCCCGCCACCCGGCGAACAAGATCAGGATCGATCGCGTTCAAGCTCACCCACTCTTCCGAATCTCGGCTCGTGCTCACGTGTCCAAAACATAGGGTCGACAGAGGTCGCCTGCTTGGGCGCGAGCCGGCTGAGCGAAGCGGATGAACTGCCTCGGTGCCTCCGCGCTCCTTATCGTCAAGACCTCCAGAGCGGCTCGATAGAACGAGCGTCCAAGCATCACCGGCGCAACGCGGACTCGGTTCCGCCGAGCGAGCCCGGGCCCGCATAGCCACCTGGGCCGAACACGGCGGGGCGCTGCGGCTTCTCGGCCTTCGCCTGGCGAGGGCGGCGCGCACGAGCCACGAGGATCGAGACGAGCGACACGAACAGGCCGGCGTACACGCACGCGCAGAGCGACGCCACAAAACCGATCGAGCCGCTCGTGACGAGCAGGAACACGTACCACAGCCCCTCGAGCGGGTTGAGCGACAGGCGGCTCATGTAATAGAGGACAACCACCGCCAGCGGTACGAGGCCCACGAGCAGCAGCGCGACCGGGAGGGGTCCCCGATCCGGCACGCGCGCGATCGAGGCGATCAACCAGAGGTGAAGCGCCGGCACCAGCATCAGCGCCGCGTACGGGTTCACGAACCACACGGCGAACGTCACGCAGCTCAGCACGAGCGCAAGGGCACAGCCAGCCCCTGGAGCCGCCAGGTCGAGCCGGTTCCGCGGCCGCCCCAGAGTCATGCGCCGGCCCATCCACCAGAGGAGCGCGACCAGGGCCACGAGCACGCCCATCACGGCAACGTCGCCGCCGTGCACCGGGCGCAGGTCCGGCGCCACGGGGCTCTCGGGCGGACTGGCGATGATGCCCACGAGCACCATCAGCTTGGCCACCACGAGGCCCACCACCATTGCGAGCACGGCCGCGAGCAGCCAGCGGCCGAAGCGGCCCACCGGCTCCCGGCGCCGCCGCGCGCGGGCGAAGCCGTCGATAGACGCCACGAGCGCGGGCAGGATGAGCGACAGCCCGACGAGCGCGACAGCCCACTGGGGCAGCAGGTTCCCCGCGATCGTCACGTATGAGGTGGGCCCGCGGTCGGGCGGCCCCGGGCTCTGGTCGACTGCGAAGACCGTGCGCAGTGCCGCGCGCCCGAGCGAGCCGAGGCGGTCGGGCCTGAGCGCCAGGAGCCCCTGCTTGTCCGCCGGCGGCGGCAGCTCGCCGCTCCCGGAGAAGCGCACCGCGTCGAGCCCGGCCTCGAGCAGCGGCCCCTGCGCGCCCACGCCGATCGGGAACGCGAGCCGGATCATCTGCGCGGCGGCTCCGCTGCTCCGCGGCTCCCGGCCGAGCTCCTCGCTTTCGGAGAGCGCCGCCGTCCGCTCGAGCGATACGCCGATCCGCTGGGAGCCGTTCGACCACTCCTGCAGCGGCGGCACTCGCGGCCCGGCCGCCCCCATGTTCGACAGCACGAGCACCGTCTCCACCTTGTCGCGGTCGGGCAGCTTCTCGAGCAGGCGGTGGACCCCCAGCTCGCCGAGCGTCGAGCCGTCCACCGATGCGAGCGTGATCGTCTTGCGCGACGGCGTGCCCTGCAGTACTCGTGCGATCTCCTCGAGGGCGGCCGTGGACGCCCCGCTTGACGGCGCGTCGGGCACCGAGCCGGCGTCGCGCGCAGCCACGATCACGATCTGGTGGCGGGACGCACCGGCGCGCCTGCCAATGACGTTCATCAGCGGCCGGCCGTCGTCGTCCTGGAAGTGGTCGAGCACCGTGGTGAAGCCGTCTGCCGCGAATTCGCGCGCCACGAGCAGGCCGGCGCGGCGGTCGCCGCTGGTCCCCGGGCGGCGATCCGGGAACGCCGTGACGAGCCTCGTGGTCCTCGCCGCGGCGGTCTTGCCCTGGAACAGGACGTCCGCCGCCAGCGTCTGCGGCAGGGGCGCAGGACGGCTCTCCAGCGAGAATGCCGCCACGATCAGGGCCAGCAGCGCCGGAAGGAACGCCGCGCGATACAGGCGCGGCTCGATCACGGTGCGAGCGTCACCACGAAAGGAACCTACAATCTCCTGGGGGCGACGTTTGCTGCACCCCCAGAGACGATGTCGCCACAGCCCGCTCGCATCCTTCTGGTAGACGACGAGCAGTCGGTCCAGAAGCTGTTGTCATATCCCCTCCGCAAGGAGGGCTACGAGGTTGTGCCCGCGCTCGACGGCGAAGAGGCGCTCGAGCGCTGCCGCGTCCAGAACTTCGACCTCATCGTGCTCGACGTGATGCTGCCGAAGCTCGACGGGTTCGACGTGTGCCGCCAGATCCGCGCTCAGTCGAGCGTGCCGATCATCATGCTCACCGCCAAGGCGGAGGAGTTCGACAAGGTGCTCGGGCTCGAACTCGGCGCGGACGACTACATCACCAAGCCATTCTCGATGCGCGAGTTCCGCAGCCGGGTGAAGGCGGTGCTGCGCCGCTCGGATCTCCTGCGCGAAGAGCAGCGCGACGAGGAGCCGCTCGCCGCCGGTGAGCTGAGCATCGACTTCGCCAAGCGCACCGTCGAGATCCGGGGCGAGCCGGTGCGGCTCACCTACGTGGAGTTCGAGATCCTCTCGATCCTGGCGCGTAACCCTGGGCGCGTGTTCAGCCGCACCATGATCCTCGACCGCCTCTGGGGCGACTCGTCCTACCGGGACCCACGCACCATCGACGTCCACATCAGGCACCTGCGCGAGAAGATCGAGCGCGATCCGAAGGATCCTGAGTTCCTCTTCACGGTGCGCGGGGTGGGGTACCACTTCCGCGACCGATGAAGCTGCCGCTGCCCCCGGCACGGTCCCTGGGAAACAAGCTGGCGCTGGTGTTCTTCGCTGTGATCGCGGTCGCGTTCGCCGTGATCTTCATCGTCGTCGTGCCCCAGCTGCAGACCAACCTCGAGAAGCAGCGCGTGAACGAGCTGCGGCGTGTGGTGCCGGTGTTCAGCTCGGGCTTCGTGGACACGCTGGCGTCGAAGCAGACCGAGCAGGAAAGGGACGACTTCGTGCGCTCGGTGGGCGACAGCGCGGACGCCGACGTGACCGTCTTCCAGCAGCCACCCGAGCTGTGGCTCACCTACAACTCGCGCGTGTCGCCCGAGGTGAGCGCCAGCCGCGCGCTGGCCAGCGAGGCCTACAGGACCGGCCACATCGAGGCGGGCGTGGAGAACGTCAACGGCCGCCGCACCGCCCAGGCAGCCGTCCCGATCAAGCGCGCCGGCCAGAAGCGGCCGAAGGCCATCGTGGTCTACGCGCGCGACCTCGCGGACGTGCGCGACGCAGTGGCGCTGATTCGCAACCGGCTGCTGATCGCGGGCGGCATCGCTCTGCTCATCGCGCTGATCGGCGGCTACGCGGTTGCCTGGGCGCTCGCGCGCCGCGTGCGCCGGCTCGAGATGGCCGCCAAGGAGGTGGCGGCGGGCAACTTCATCGAGCCGCTGCCGGAGGACTCCGAGGACGAGCTCGGCCAGCTCACCCGCACCTTCAACGAGATGCAGGTGCAGCTCGCGCGGGTGGACAGCGCCCGCCGCGAGTTCATCGCCAACGCGTCACACGAGCTGCGCACGCCGATCTTCTCGCTCGGCGGCTTCGTGGAGCTGCTCCAGGACGAGGAGCTCGACGAGGACACGCGCACCGAGTTCCTGTGGCTGATGCGCGAGCAGGTGGAGCGGCTGCAGAAGCTGGCCGTGTCGCTGCTCGACCTGTCGCGAATCGACGCCGGCTCCCTCGAGCTCAACCCTGAGGACGTGGACCTCTCAGAGCTCGCCCGCGAGGTGGCCGGAGAGTTCACGCCGGCCGTCACAAACCACCACACCAGGCTCCAGCTGAGCCTGCCCGAGGCCGATGTTGAGGCTATTTGTGATCGGGAACGGGTAGCCCAGATCATGCGTATCCTGCTCGACAACGCGCTGCGTCACACCCCGGAGGGAACTCGAGTCACCGTGTCCGCGGACCGAATCAACGGAACAGCAGAGATCACGGTGGCCGACACCGGTCCGGGCGTGCCCGGTCCCGCGGCCGACCGCGTGTTCGAGCGCTTCTTCACCGGTGACGCCGCGCGCGGCTCGGGCCTCGGCCTCGCGATCGCGCGCGAGCTGGCCAACCGCATGAGCGGCAAGATCGAGCTTCGCTCACAGCCCGGGAAGACAGCCTTTACGCTCGCTCTGCCGGCAGCGGACCGAAACGGCTCCGCGTGAGGCGTGCGGCAGCTCTCATCTGCGCCACGGCGGCGCTCGCCGCCGTGGGCTGCGGTGGTGGCGGCGGAGGCGGCAGCAGCAGCAGCAGCACCGTGGCCGGCTCCGGGCCGGTGACAGTCCAGAACACGAAGGTCCAGGTTGTGGGCCGTGGGGGCGGCGAGGTGGCCGGCGGCTTCAACGCGGCCGCGATCTATCACCAGTACGCGCCCGGCGTGGTCACCGTGATCTCGGTGCTGCCGGGCAGCAGCGGCGGCGGGCTCTTCGGCGGCGGCGGATCTCCCAGCGAGGAGGCACTCGGCTCGGGCTTCGTGCTCGACGGCAACGGCGACATCGCCACCAACGCGCACGTGGTCACCTCCGGCACCGGAGCCAACATCAAGCGCGCCAGCGCGGTCTACATCGAGTTCCCGAACCACGACCGCGTGCCCGCGAAGATCGTGGGCGACGATCCGAATGCGGACGTCGCACTGCTCAAGGTCTCGCCGAGCGGCCTCAAGCTCACGCCGCTCCCGCTGGGCAACTCCGCCAGGCTGATCGTGGGGGCGCCGGTGGCGGCCATCGGTAGCCCGTTCGGCGAGGAGCAATCGCTATCGGTTGGAGTGATCTCGGGCGTGAACCGCAGCATCACCTCCCTCACCTCCTTCGACATCAACAACGCCATCCAGACGGACGCCGCGATCAACCACGGCAACTCCGGCGGCCCGCTGCTGAACGCCAGGGGTCAGGTGATCGGGATCAACTCGCAGATCAAGTCCACGGGCGGCGGCGGCGAGGGAGTGGGCTTTGCCGTTCCGGTGAACACCGTCCGCCGCTCGATCGACCAGCTGAAGAGCAATGGCAAGGTCAGCTACTCGTACATCGGGGTGAGCTCGGTAGACCTCTACCCGCAGCTCGCGCAGCACCTCGGCATCGACGCCCAGACGGGCGCGCTGGTGGCAAAGGTGGAGCCGGGCAGCCCCGCCGCCAAGGCGCACCTGCAGGCGGGCACGAGCGTGATCAGCTTCCAGGGTGACTCACGGATCCCAAAGGGCGGCGATGCGATCGTCGCGGTGGACGGCAAGCCGGTCCGCGGCTCGACCGATCTCGGAAACCTGATCGCCTCGCGCGACCCGGGCACGAAGGTCACGCTCTCGGTCGTGAACGGCCACAACCACCGCAACGTCACCGTCACGCTGGCGCCACGACCCTCCAGCGCCACTCCTTGAACGAGCTGCCGGCGCTCACGCGCCAGCTCGCGCTCGCGCTGCGGGAACGAGTCCTGCCACTGCTCGGCTCGCACGCGGCGCGGGCACACGAGGAGCAGCTCGCCAAGGGCGGGGACGTGACCTTCGCGATCGACGCCGAAGCCGAGGAGCTGCTCGCGTCGTTCCTCGCCGAGCGAGCGCCGAACGTGGCCTTCTACTCGGAGGACCGCGGCCTCGTGCTCCCGGGCGGAGAGGCGGACACCGTGCTCATCGTCGACCCGATCGACGGCACGCGCCCCGCGCTCGCGGGCTTCGAATCCTGCTGCGTGTCCGTGGCCGCGGCACCGCTTCACGAGGGCGTGACGATGGGCGAGGTGAGCGTGGGCTGCGTGGTGGAGATCCCATCTGGCACCGTGTTCCTCGCCGAGCGCGGCAGGGGCCTTGTGGAGGGACCGCCGGTGCGGCTCTCGCCCAACGAGCGGCTCGACCGCATGTTCTGGGTCTACGGCTTCCGCGGCCGGCCGGTGCGGCTCTACATGGAGCTGCTCGGCCCGCTGATCGAGGGCTCGTCGGTGGGCGGCGGGTCCTTCGAGCTCGGCTCCGCGAGCTACGACATGACGCGCGTGCTCACCGGGCAGCTCGACGCCTACATCGAGCCCGGCCCCCGCCTCATCGACGAGCTGCCCGTCACGCGTTCCGAGTTCGAGCGTGTGGGCGGCGGCGCGGTGCTCAACAACACGCCGTACGACATCGCGGCGGCCACGCTCTGCCTCGAGGAGGCGGGCGCCATCGTCACGGACGCCGCGGGCCGCTCCCTCGCCGATCGGCCGCTGCTCGGATCGGGGCCGGAGCACCAGATGTCAGTGGTGGCGAGCGCCGGTCCGCGCCTTCACGCGCGCCTGATCGAGGAGCTAGACGCCGGGATGGAGCGCGTTGCGTTTAGCCTTGCGGGCGCACAGGAAACGGAGAGCCGATGACCCAGGTCGAGAGCAGCACCCGCAGCGTGCGCCTGAAGGTGCCCGCCAAGCCCGAATACATAGTCCTCACGCGGCTCGCGCTCTCGGCCGTATGCCGCCTCACATCGCTCGAACCGGAGGACGTCGCGGACCTCAAGCTGGCGGTCACAGAGGCCGCCACCGCCTTCGTCGGGGAGAACTCCGAGGAGCAGCTCAGCTGCGGCTTCGAGCTCGAAGACGACCGCCTCGTCCTCGAGATAGGTGGACCGCACAGCGCCACCGTCTCGGCGGAGGAGCAGGAACTTGGCCAAGCGATCATCCGGGCGACGGTCGACGAGTGCGACTTCGGTCCGGACCGGGTTCGCCTCGTCAAATACCTCAGGCACGACGAACAGTAGGCTCCCGGCTTGCGCGGGGGACCTGAGAACACGTCCGTCGATCGGAACGCGACCTAACAAGGAGTGTCGGTTTGCTGCAGCCCGTGGCCGTAGGCCACAAGAGCCTTGCGGATTACACGCATTTGGTTGGACGGCCGCTCGTGGAGGAGATTCGCGAGCTGGCGGAAGCGCTTCAGGGGTTGAAGGTGCTTCACCTATCCGCGACCGCGTTCGGCGGCGGCGTGTCGGAGATCCTCTACACGCTCGTGCCGCTGATGCGCGACGTCGGGATCGAGGCCGAGTGGCAGATCATGATCGGCCGCGAGGAGTTCTACAACGTCACCAAGCTGATGCACAACTCGCTGCAGGGCTCCGAGCAGACGATCTCGGACGATGAGTGGGTGATCTACGAGCGCTACAACCGCATCAACGCGCTCGAGCTCTCCGACGGGTGGGACGTGGTGATCGTCCACGACCCGCAGCCGGCGGCGGTCCGCCAGCACGTGCCGGAGAAGGCGCGCAAGTGGGTGTGGCGCTGCCACATCGACCTCTCCACGCCGAACCCCGAGACGATCGAGCACGTGGTGCCGCTCGTGCGCGAGTACGACGACTCCGTGTTCCACCTTCAGGACTACGTCCCCTCGGGGCTGAACGGCGCGAGCGATCAGAAGATCCACATCTGTCCGCCGGCGATCGACCCGCTCTCGCCGAAGAACATGGCGCTCTCGCCGGAGGACGCCGCCTTCGTGTGCGACCAGTTCGGCGTGGACGTGGACCGGCCGCTGATCTGCCAGGTGTCGCGCTTCGACCCCTGGAAGGACCCGATCGGCGTGATCGACGCCTATCGCCAGGTCACCGAGCAGCTCCCCGAGGTGCAACTCGCGCTCGTGGGCTCGATGGCCACGGACGACCCGGAGGGCTGGGAGTTCTTCAACTCCACGCTCGAGTACGCGCAGGGCGATCCGGACATCAAGATCCTCAACAACCTGAACAACGTGGGCGCGATCGAGGTGAACGCGTTCCAGTCGCAGGCGGACGTGGTGATCCAGAAGTCCACCCGCGAGGGCTTCGGCCTCACCGTGTCAGAGGCGCTGTGGAAGGCCCGCCCGTTCATCGGCGGCGACGTCGGAGGCATCCCGTTGCAGGTGAAGGACGGCGAGACGGGCTTCCTCGTGTCCTCGCCGGAGCAGTGCGCGCGGCGTTCGCTCGAGATCCTCAAGGAGCCCGAGCTTGGTAAGCAGCTGGCCCGTGCGGGTAAGGAGCACGTGCGCCGGCACTTCCTGACCCCTAGGCTTCTCAGAGACTGGCTGCGCATCTTCTCTGACTCCGCATGACCCAGAACGCCCGACTCGTACTCGTCTCGAACCGCGGTCCCGCCACGTTCGAGCGGGATGAGGAGGGTGAGGTCCACGTCACGCGCGGCGGCGGAGGCCTCGTAACGGCGCTCACCGGCCTCGTGAACCACCGCGACGCGCTGTGGGTGGCGTCCGCGATGACCGAGGAGGACGCGCGGCAGAGCCGTGAGCACGGCGGCCGGGCGTTCGACTGCGAGGTGGACGACGTCTCCTACCGCGTGCGACTCGTGGAGAGCGACCCCGAGGCGTACGACCGCTTCTACAACGTCGTGGCCAACCCCCTTCTCTGGTTCATCCAGCACTACCTGTGGGATCTGTCGAACGCGCCCGACATCCGGCAGAACGAGGTGGACGCGTTCGAGCGCGGCTACCGCGCCGTCAACGACGACCTCGCGCGCGCCGTGCTCGAGGAGATCGATGGCGAGGACGCCGTGGTGATGCTGCACGACTACCACCTGTACACAGCGCCGCGCACGATCCGCCGCTCCGCGCCGGACGCGTTCCTGCACCACTTCGTCCACATCCCGTGGACCCAGCCGGACGCCTGGCGCGTGCTGCCGCGCGACCTCCGCGAGGAGATCTTCGAGGGCATCCTGTCCAACGACATCGTCGGGTTCCACACGCGCTCCTACAAGCGTAACTTCCTGCTCTGCTGCCGCGAGCTGTTCGACATGGACGTGGACGAGGACGCGGGCGTCGTGCACTTCGAGGGACGCGAGGTGTGGGTGCGCGCTTATCCCCTGCCGATCTCCGCCGAGAGCTTCACGCGCACCGCGGCGAGGCTGCAGGTGCGCGAGTACGAGGAGGAGCTCCTGCGCCGGCGGCGCGAGCACATGATCCTGCGCGTGGACCGCGCGGACCTGTCGAAGAACGTGCTGCGCGGCTTCACCGCCTTCGATCTGTTCCTGACGCAGCACCCCGAGTTCCGCGAGAACGTGACCTTCATCGCGCAGCTCATGCCGTCGCGCCAGGACGTGCCGGAGTACGCGGAGTACCTCGAGAAGATCGAGGCGCTCGTGGCGGTGGTGAACCACCGGCACGGCACCACGGACTGGATGCCGATCGATCTCAAGCTGCGTGAGAACCTCGACGAGGCGGTGGCGTCGTACAAGCACTACGACCTGCTGATCGTCAACGCGATGTTCGACGGCATGAACCTCGTGGCGAAGGAGGGGCCGCTCGTGAACGAGCGCGCGGGCGTGTCGCTTCTGTCGGAGAACACGGGCGCCCACGAGGAGCTCGCGGAGTTCGCGCTCTCGGTCAACCCGTTCGACGTGCAGGAGCAGGCGGACGCGATCTACCGCGCTCTCACGATGTCGCAGGAGGAGCGGGCGTGGCGCGCCGACGGACTCAAGCGGATCGTTACCTCGCGCAACCCAGGCGACTGGGTGGACGACCAGCTCGCGGACATCGAGGCCAAGCGCCGCGGCGAGGCGCCGCCGAGCAACGCCCCCACGGGCCGCTTCGCGCAGCGGTGATCCTCACCCTGATCAGGCACGCGACGCTCGTGCTCGAGTACGGCGGCAAGCGTCTCCTCGTCGATCCCATGCTCGGCGAGCAGGGCTCCGCGCCGCCGATCGAGAACTCGCCGAACCAGCGTCCCAACCCACTCGTCCCGCTGCCGGTGCCCGCCCCGGAGCTGGTGGCGAACGTGGACGCCGTGCTCGTCACCCACATGCACGCGGACCACTTCGATCCGACGGCTCAGGCTGCGCTGCCGCGCTCGCTTCCGATGGCGTGCCAGCCAGAGGACGGAGACGAGCTGCGCCAGATGGAGTTCACCGACGTGCGGCCGGTGGAGGACACGATCGACCTGCTCGGCATCACCGTCGCCCGCACGGGCGGACAGCACGGCACCGGCGAGATCGCGAAGGCGATGGCGCCGGTGTCCGGCTTCGTCCTCAGCGCGCCTGACGAGCCGACGCTCTACATCGCGGGCGACACCATCTGGTGCGACGAGGTGCGCGACGCGCTTTCAAGGCACTCGCCCGGCGTGGTGGTGGTGAACGCCGGCGGCGCGCGCTTCAACGAGGGCGACCCGATCACGATGACCCCCGCCGACGTGATCTCGGTGACCGAGGCCACGCCGGACGAGACGGTGGTCGTGGCGGTGCACATGGACTCGATCAACCATTGCGTAGACACGCGGGCCGCGCTCAGGCGAGCTCTGCGCGACGCCGAGCTGCTCGAAAACAGGGTGCTGGTACCCGATGACGCGGCGGCACTAGAACTCGGCTAGGGCCCGAATTCACCCGTAGCCGCGGGCGCCGGGGGTGGCGCGTATGCCGCGCTGGGCGGCGGCGTGTAACGCGGAGTTGCAGAGTTGCGGAATTGCGGGGTTGCAGGGCTTGGCGCCGGCCTCGCGTGGTGCCTCCTCCCGCGGACGCGATGCTTCCGATGGTGTCTCCGTAATTGCTGCTTTTTCCGAACGACGGGCAATGACGGATGAGGGACCACAGGCGCCGCCGGGTTCAACCCCCGCGGCAGAGCGGGCGGAACAGAGCCAAGCCCTCCCACCTCCGGCCTCCGACCTCCCCCCTCGCCACAGCCATGCGGCCCGGTGGCGAAGAGAACGACTCCGGCGAGCAACGCGACCAGCCGTCCTACATTTCCCCATCGCACCCGGTCGAGAAGACCGGGGGTCGCGTCCGCTCGCCGGTTTGTCATGTCCCACTAAGCCACCAGGCCCGGATTCCTCGCCCCCGCTGCTAAGGTCCGCTGCCTCATGCCGCTCTACGACCTGATGCTGCTGCTCGATCCGAACGCGCCGGACGACCGTCGCGCGGAGATCGCCCAGAGCGTGCAGACCGCCATCGAGCGCGCGGGCACGCTGGTGGGCGCGCACGACTGGGGCATGCGTCGGATCGCCTACGAGATCGATCATCGCGCCGACGCGGAGTACCGGCTCTACCAGTTCGAGACTCCCGACGGCGATCACCAGCTTCTCGAGCAGCTCGACCACACCTTGAAGATCACGGACGGCGTGCTGCGCTTCCGCATCATCCGGCTCAAGCCGGGCTCGCCGCCACCGCCCACGCCGCGCCAGGCGGGACGCCCGCGCGAGATCGCGCCCGAGCCGGAGGAGACGGCCACCGTCGCCCCGCGCTCCGTGGCCGATGCTCCGCGCGTGGACGACGAAGACGCCGACTAGCTTCGCGCTTCACTAACCTCCTGTAAGCAGCCCGCCTGTCACAGTCGAGCGGCCGGCGGCGTCTTGTTTCACATGACCGAACGCCGAAAGCTCTGGATACTCGTTCTCTGCTGCGTCGGGCAGTTCATGGTGATCCTGGACGTGTCCGTCGTGAACGTGGCGCTGCCATCGATCCGCAGCGGCCTCCACTTCTCCGCGGCTGACCTCCAGTGGGTCGTGAACGCCTACACGCTCACGTTCGCCGGCTTCCTGCTGCTCGGCGGGCGCGCCTGCGATCTCCTTGTGCGCCGCAACGTCTTCAACTTCGGCATGGGCCTGTTCGCCATCGCATCGCTGGTCGGCGGTCTCGCGCAGAGTCAGATGATGCTCGTGATCGCGCGCGGCATCCAGGGCCTGGGCGGCGCCGTCGTCGCGCCGGCCACACTCTCAATTCTCACAAGCACCTTCACCGAGGGCAGTGAGCGCAACAAGGCGCTCGGCGCCTGGGGCGCAATGGGGGCGGTTGGCGGCGCCACGGGCGGCCTGCTTGGCGGGCTTCTCACCCAGGCGCTGTCGTGGCGCTGGATCCTCTTCATCAACGTGCCGATCGGACTGGCCACGGCGCTCGCCGCACTGCGGGTGATGAGCGCCGAACGACCCGACTCGGCCGGCCGCCGGAACTTCGACCTCGCGGGCGCCATCACCGGCACGGCGGGACTGATCGTGCTGACCTTCGGCATCGTCAAGACCGAGCAGTACGGCTGGGGCTCGACGAGAACGATCGTCACGCTGGCCATCGCGGTCGGGCTGCTCGCGCTGTTCCTGCTGATCGAGACTCGCTTCGCCAAGGCGCCGCTGATGCCGGTCTCGATCTTCCGCTCACGTCAGCTCACCGCCGCCAACGTCGTCGTGCTGCTGCTCGGCGCCTCGGCCTTCGCCATGTGGTATTTCGTCTCGCTCTACCTGCAGGAGGTGCGCGGCTTCACGCCGATCGAGGCGGGCGTGGCGTTCCTGCCGGCCACGGTCACGCTCGCCGCGGCGTCCCAGATCGCGGGTAAGCGGATACAGACGGTTGGCCCGGGGCTCCTGCTCGTCATCGGCATGGTGCTGATCGCCGCTGGCCTCTTCTGGCTCGGCCAGGTGTCCGCCACAGGCAGCTACGCCAGCGACGTCCTCGTTCCGCTCGCTCTGGCCGGCGCGGGCATCGGGATCACCTTCGTGTCCGTCACCGTCGCCGGCATGACCGGTGTGCGAGGCCACGAGGTCGGGCTCGCGTCCGGGCTGATCAACACCTCGCGGCAGATCGGCGGGTCGCTCGGCCTCGCGATACTCGCCACCCTCGCGACCACGCGCACCGCGAGTCTGCTCGGCCACACGTCTGTGCACAGCGCTCTCACGAGTGGGTTCCAGCGAGCGTTCGTGATCGGTGGGGTCTTCGCTGCCGTGGGCGCACTCGCCAGCGCGCTGCTCATCCCGATGCGGCGGCCGCCGCGACGTGAGCCGGCCGAGGTACCGGTGGTGGAGTCGGCGAGCTCATGAGCTTCGCGCCGCGCCTGAGCGTCCTCGATCAGTCGCCCATTCCCGAGGGCTCGAGCGGGCCGGACGCCCTCCAGAACACGCTCGACCTTGCGCGCCTGGCGGACGATCTCGGCTATGTGCGCTACTGGGTG
Source organism: Thermoleophilaceae bacterium (assembly GCA_036378175.1). Taxonomy (GTDB): domain Bacteria; phylum Actinomycetota; class Thermoleophilia; order Solirubrobacterales; family Thermoleophilaceae; genus JAICJR01. The sequence continues at coordinate 24,062 of DASUWY010000023.1, read as the reverse complement.
GCCGAGCACCACGGGACGCCCGGCCTTGCCAGCGCCGCTCCGGAGGTGCTCATCGGGCCGCTGGCCGCGGCCACCTCGCGAATTCGGGTGGGAAGCGGCGGGATCATGCTTCCGCACTACAGCCCGTTCAAGGTGGCGGAGACGTTCAGCGCGCTCAGTGGGCTGTTTCCCGGGCGGATCGACCTTGGCCTCGGCCGCGCCCCGGGCACCGACGGTCTGACGATGTTCGCCCTGCAGCGCGACCGCCGCGAGGCGTCGCCGGATGACTTCCCGCAGCAGCTGTCTGAGCTGCTCGGCTACCTGAACAGGTCGTTGCCGGCGGACCATCCGTTCGCGCGCCTCGCTTCGACCCTGCCCGGCCTGCCCGAGCGGCCTGAGCCGTGGCTGCTCGGGTCGTCGCCGCAGAGCGCGGTGTGGGCTGGCCAGCTCGGGCTGCGCTACTCGTTCGCGGACTTCATCAACCCGGCGGGCGCGGAGGTGGCCGCGCTGTACCGGCAGCAGTTCGCCGAAAGCGAGGAGATGCCCACGCCCGTGCTCTCCGTGGCCGTGTGGGCAATCTGCGCCGAGACCACGGAGGAGGCGCAGCGGCTCGCCGCGAGCGCCCGCATGAGCTTCCGGCTGCTGCGGCAGGGCAAGCTCATCCCGGTGCCGCCCGTAGAGAAGGCGCTGCGCTGGCTCGAGCAGCAGGGCGCGTCCACTTCCGCTTCTGAGCCCGGCCGCGACCGCCGCGCCGTGATCGGCGACCCGGACAAGGTCCGCGAGGGGATCGAGTCAGTCGCGCGCGACTACGGCGCCGAGGAGGTGATGGTCGTGACCATCACGCACGACCACACAGCCCGCCGGCGCTCGTACGAGCTGATCGCGGAGGCGTTTGGGCTCGGCGCGCCCGCTACGGAACCACGCGCTTCCGCAACAGCTTCGTAAACAGCCCGCTAAATCGGTGGAACTTCTTGGGATTCGGCGCCCAACCCCGCCGATCCCGGTTGTAGTCTCGGCCACACGAGATTTCCCCGAGCCGTTCGCTTTCGAGAAGGAGCAGTTCTATGGCAGCCACCAACATCAATCGGGTCGTCCTGACGGGCAACCTCACGCGCGACCCTGAGCTGCGCAACACCTCGGGCGGCACGCCCGTCTGCAGCTTGCGGATCGCCTGCAACACGCGCCGGCGCGGCGCGGGGGGCGAATGGGAGGACAAGCCCAACTACTTCGACGTCACCGTGTGGGGCGCGCAGGGCGAAAACTGCGCGAATTACCTGTCCAAGGGCCGCCCCGTGGCCATCGACGGCCGGCTCGAATGGCGGGAGTGGCAGGACCAGTCAGGGAACAAGCGGCAGTCGGTCGATATCATTGCCGATTCTGTCCAGTTCCTGGGCTCCCGGGACAGCGCCGAGAATGGCGGTCGTTTCACGCCGCAGAGCGATGTCCCAGCCGACACTGCCGACTTCCAGGCGGCGCCGTCGGGTGGCAGCAGCGGGGACGACGACATCCCGTTTTAGACGTTTCGAAGGAGTACTTCACAGGTGGCAAAACAGCGCGGTAGCCGGCAGCAGACGCGTCGGCGCGATGGCAAGAAGGGCCCGGGTTCCGGCGGTCGGCGGAAGCCCTGCGCCTTCTGTCGCGACAAGGTCGACGTCGTCGATTACAAGGACTTCGGCACCCTGCGTCGCGCCATGAGCGAGAAGGGCAAGATCCGCTCCGCCCGCATCACCGGGGCCTGCAGGCGCCATCAGCGCCAGCTGGCCCGCGCGGTGAAGCGAGCCCGCGAGCTTGGCCTTCTCCCCTACGTCGCCGAGCGGTGATGGCTGTAAACCGTCGGATAGCTTCGTCCTCGGTCGCCCGCGGGCTAGCGCCCTACGGCCTCCCTGCGTCCTCGCTCTCCTCGGTTTTCACAATCACCGGAGGTAGGTAGCGATGGCACAGGCAATCCTGCTCCAGTCGGTGGAGACGCTTGGCGATCGCGGTGACGTGGTCGACGTCTCGCCCGGCTACCTGCGCAACTTCCTTGTCCCGCGGAAGCTGGCCCAGCCCGCCACGCCCGGCGCGATAGCCGAGGCACAGCGGCGCATGGAGGCGGCCGAGCGGGCTGCCCAGGAGGCCGCCGATCGTGCCGAGGAGAACGCGGCGTTGCTCACGAAGACCGTGCTCACGATCCCGCAGCAGGCGGGGGACGACGGCCGTCTGTTCGGCTCCGTCACCGCGCAGGACATCGTTGACGCGATCAAGCAGGCCCGCGGCATTCGGCTCGACCGCCGCAAGGTCCACCTGGATCACCCGATCAAGACCACCGGCACGCACATGGTCACCGTCGAGGTGTCCGAGGGTGTGACTGCCGACGTCAAGACGATCGTCACCGCCGAGTAGACGTGTGCCCCGGCTGGTTGCGAATACCAAGGCCGCCAAGGACGCCGGCGGCCGCGGGATTGCAGCCACCAGCCGAAATAAGCCGGTGACTGCGGACAACAGCTTGCTGCGCCCGTCCGCGTCTCTTGTTTCTGTCCCCGGCCCGGCTAACTATTGACGGGTCGTGGCAATCTCAGTTCCTCCTTCGTCGCCTGAGGCGGCAGGCAAGCTTCCGCCTCAGAACCTCGAGGCCGAGACCTCCGTGCTCGGCGCGATCCTGCTCGCCGAGCAGGCCCTAGACGGCGTTCTGATCGACACCCGGCTGCGGGCCGAGGACTTCTACCGGCCGCGCCACCAGAAGATCTTCAGCGCCATGCGGCGGCTGAAGGAGAAGCCGGATCCGGAGGCTGTGGACGCGGTCACGGTGTGCGACGAGCTGGCGCGCGCCGGGGAGCTCGAGGAAGCCGGCGGCACTGCCTACATCCACTCGCTGCCGAGCATGGTGCCGGCCGCGGGCAACGTGCGCCACTACGCCCGCATCGTCAAGCAGCATGCCCTCCTGCGCAAGCTGCTCGACGCCGCCCGGACGACCGAGGACGACGTCTACAGCCACTCGGGCAACGTCCAGGAGCTGATCGACAGGGTCGAGGGCCGCTTCTACAACGTCGCCCACGAGGAACGCACCGGCGAACTGCGCTCGATCGAGGAGGTGCTGCACGACGAGCTGGACAAGCTGGAGCTCGTCTCGCGCCAGGGTATCGCCCTCACCGGCACGCCATCCGGCTTCAAGGACCTCGACGATCTCACCGGCGGCTTCCAGCCGGGCAACCTGATCGTGCTGGCTGCAAGGCCCTCTATGGGCAAGTGCCTCGTCGGCTCCACCCTCATCTTCGACCCCACCACCGGTGCTCGCCGTCCCATCAGCGAGGTTGTGGAGCGCGGTGAGCAGGGCGAAGAGATCTGGGTTTCCGCCCTCGGACCGGATCTGAAGCTGCGTCCCACGCGCGCCACTGCGTTCATCCGAAGCGGCGTCCAGCAGGTCTATCGGGTGACCACGCGCCTGGGTCGCAAGGTGGAGGCGAGCGCGAACCACCCGCTGCTGACCCTGGAGGGTTGGCGCGAGGTACAGGAGTTAGGCGCCGGAACGCGGATCGGTGTGCCGCGCGGGCTGCGGCATCACGGCCCCGCGGCTCAGATGCGGGACGCTGAAATCGTGCTGCTCGCAGCCCTCATTGCGGACGGCAATCTCACCAACAAGACGCCGCGGTTTTGTTACGGCCCGAACTCTCCCGTGCTTTCCGAGGTCGAGCGCGCCGTCGATGCCCTGGGCCTCCGGGTCCGCCATGACGGCTACGGAAACGCAAGCATCAGCGCAGGTCGGGGGGCACCGCGGAACGAAGTCACCGAGCTGTGCCGACGACATGGCATCTGGGGGAAGCGCTCGGAGTCGAAGTTCGTCCCTAACGCGATCTTTTCTCTGTCCGACGACCAGGTCGCGCGATTCCTGTCGGTTCTGTTCGGCTGCGATGGCTATGTCCATCAGTCTGAGCGGATCTCGCATATCGGCTACACCACGATCAGCGAGCGCTTGGCCGCCGACGTCCAGCACTTGCTTCTGCGTCTGGGCGTCGTCTCGTGCATCCGGACGCTGAAGCGACAAGTCTACGAGGGAACCGACAAGGTCGCGCGGGAGGTGCGGATCACCGACCAAGCGAGCCTCGCCACGTTCTGCGAACGAGTCGGCGCGTGCGGAAAGGATCGGGCGATCGAGCGCATGAGACGCCGCCTTCAGAGTGTGCGGGCGCGTAGCTATGGCGATTCCTTCCCCATGGAGGAATGGGACCAAGTCCTAATCGCAAAGGGCGAGCGGTCGTGGAGCGAGGTCAGCGTCGCGACTGGACGTCCCCGCAACCACAATTGGCACGTCAAGAGGCGAGCTCTATCGCGTCACCTGCTGGGCGAACTCGCTGCGGCAATTGACGACGAAGCTCTTTCTGAGCTAGCCACCTCGGACTTGTGGTGGGACGAGATCGCGTCGATTGAGCCGCTCGGCCAGGAGGAGACGTACGACCTAACCGTGCCGGTTCATCACAACTTTGTCGCCAACGACCTCGTTGTTCACAACAGCGCGTTAGTCACGAACATCGCCGAGAACGCCGCCATCGATCACGACCGGCCGGTTGCCCTGTTCTCGCTGGAGATGTCCGAGACGGAGCTCGCGCAGCGCTTCATCGCCTCGCAGGCCAAGCTGAACGGCGACGACCTTCGCAAGGGCCGCGTGAAGCCGGACCGCTGGCCGAAGGTGGTGAAGGCCACCGAGAAGCTCGCCCGCTCGCCGCTCTACGTGGACGACTCGAGCGACATAGGCATCCTCGAGGTGCGGGCGAAGGCGCGGCGGCTGCACGCACGCCGCGAGCTCGGCCTGCTCGTGGTGGACTACCTCCAGCTGATGCGGCCGGAGGATCCGTCGCACAGCCGCGTCGAGCAGATCGGCCAGATCAGCCGCGGATTGAAGATCCTCGCGCGCGAGCTGAACATCCCCGTGATCGCGGTGTCGCAGCTATCGCGAGCCGTCGAGTCCCGCCCCGACAAGCGCCCGCTCCTGTCGGACCTGCGCGAGTCCGGTCAGATCGAGCAGGACGCGGACCTCGTGATGTTCATCTACCGCGACGAGTACTACAACCGCGACTCCGAGCGCCCCGGCGAGGCCGACGTGATCATCGCCAAGCACCGCAACGGGCCGGTGGCCGACGTCGTGCTCACGTTCCTGTCGCGCTATCCGAAGTTCGCGAACCTCTATCGCGACCAGTCGATGGATCCGGCCGCCGCGATGATGGGAGGCGGTGAGGCGTGAGCGACCTCGCCGAAGTCAGCGGCTTCTGCCCCGAGCGCCTCTGCGACGGCAGCGGCTGGCTGCTCGACGACGAGGAGAATGTCGCGCGTCCGTGCCCGTGCCGAGATCGGCGCATCAGCCGCTCGGCCAGCCGTCGCATCGGCACCGGGATTCCCAAGCGCTACCGCGGAGTGTCCTTCGACCGCGAGCCGGTGGCGAACATGGATCCGTACGTGCTGCAGTCGGTGCGCCAGTTCGTGCGGCGGATCGAGAAGAACCTCGATGAGGGACGCGGGCTGTGGTTCTTCGGGGACGTCGGAACGGGCAAGACCTCGCTCGCGATGATCGTGTCGAAGGCAGCCCTCGAGGCGGGACGCAGCGTGGCGATCTACTCGGTGCCGCGCCTGCTGGCCGACATCAAGGAGACGTACGAGGCGGACGCCGACCGCTCCTATGCCGACCTCTTCCGCCGCCTCTGCGAGGTCGACCTGCTGCACCTCGACGACCTCGGCGCCGAGAAGCGCACGGAATGGGTGCTCGAGCAGCTCTACTCGATCGTCAACGAGCGCTGGCAGAACGAGCGCTCGATCGTGGTCACGACAAACCTCGGGCTCGACGAGTTGCGAGACCAGATCGGCTTCCGCACCGTTTCGCGCATCGAGGGCGTGTGCGGGCCCGCGATACCGATAATGGGCCGCGACCTGCGTCAGGTAGCCGCTCCCTAGACTCCAAAGCGAAATGCCTGGATTGGTTGTAGTCGGCGCCCAGTGGGGCGACGAGGGGAAGGGCAAGGTCACCGACCTGCTCGCAGAGACGGCCGATGCGGTCGTCCGCTTTCAGGGCGGCAACAACGCCGGACACACGATCGTCCGCGGCGACGAGGTGTACAAGTTCCACCTCGTGCCGTCGGGGATCCTCTACCCCGGCAAGCAGTGCCTGATCGGGAACGGCGTGGTGGTGGACCCGAAGGTGATCACCTCGGAGCTCGAGGAGCTTCGCCACCGCGGGATCGACACGAGCGGGCTTCGCATCTCGGCGAACGCGCACCTGATCATGCCCTACCACCTGCTCCTCGACCACGCCGGCGAGACGAGACTCGGAAAGCTGCAGATCGGCACCACCCGGCGCGGCATCGGCCCCTGCTACGCGGACAAGGCCGCCCGCCTCGGCATCCGCATGCAGGACCTGCTGGACGAGAAGATCCTCAAGCAGAAGATCACCGCCGCGATGGAGCCGAAGCGCCTGTCGCTGCGGCCCTATGCGAAGGACCCCTCGCTCGACCTCCACGCGATGACCGAGGAGTACCGCACCCTCGGGCACCGGCTCGAGCCGTTCATCGCGGACACGCAGCGCATCGTCTGGGACGCCCTCGACAGTGACGGCCTCGTGCTCTTCGAGGGCGCGCAGGGAACGCTGCTCGACATCGACCACGGCACCTATCCGTTCGTCACCTCGTCGAACCCGATCGCGGGCGCGGCCTGCATCGGCGCCGGCGTCGGGCCGAAGGACATCGACGACGTGTGGGGCATCGCCAAGGCATACGTCACGCGCGTGGGCGCCGGACCGTTCCCCACCGAGCTCGAGGACGACATGGGTGATCGGCTGCGCGAGGCCGGCGGCGAGTTCGGCACCACCACCGGCCGTGCACGGCGCTGCGGATGGCTCGACCTCGTCGCGCTCCGCTACGCGGTGCGACTCAACGGCCTCACCGGACTCGTGATCACGAAGCTCGACGTGCTCACCGGCATCGACCCGCTGCCCGTGGCCACCGAGTACACGGGGCCCGAGGGCGCGCGCTTCCGCGACTTCCCATACCACCAGTCGATCGTTCACAAGGTGAAGGGCGCATACACCGACCTGCCCGGCTGGCACGAGGACATCTCGGGCGCGCGCAACTTCGAGGACCTGCCGCAGGCGGCGCGCGACTACATCGCGTTCATCGAGGAGTTCCTCGGGATCCCCGTGGTGCTGATCGGCGTCGGCCCGGGCCGCGATCAGATGATCTGGACCGAGGCGGCGCGGCGCGTGCAGGGCGCCGCGGTCTAGTGTCGGGAGTCGTAGGTTCGTACTCAGCTTCCCGGCGTCTGGGCGCGAACTCACGACTCGCGACACTAGCTCGGCAGGATCACCTCTTCGCCGCGGCGGAGCAGGCGCAGCGTGACCGCCAGAGCGCCCATGAATGCGGTGAAGATCAAGCCGATCTGGACGCTCAGGAGCCCGCGCTCGGTCCAGTAGACGTCCTCCAGCTCGAGCAGCAGCGCCGACTCGTCGAGCGTCATCCCCATGCCGGCGCCGAAACCGAGCGCCAGGCGTGACCGGATCCGCTCGTCACGGACCAGGAATGCCGCCGAGCCAGAGGCGAACGCGAGCGATATGCCCGGCACGAAGTGGTGGATGTGGCGGTCGGCCACCACGAGGTTGCGGAAGGGCCCGACCGTCTTACGCCCTCGCAGCGCGTATGCGAGAGCACGCGAGCCGACGAACGCAAACAGGAATGACGAGAACAGGTTGAACAGCGCGCGCTCGTGGGTGGAGACCTCCTGATACCCCGCGCGCGCCACCGCCACCGTCTCCACGGCCGCCTCGCCCGCCGCCAGGAACACGTCGTCGGTCTCCTGCGGCAGCGGCGCCTCCCCCCGCCGCCACACACGCCCGTACTCCGCGGCGGCCGCTGCCACGGTGCTCACTAGCGCCACCCCCGCGAGCACCTGCGTGCGACGCTCCGCGCGGCGACGCCGTGCGCGCCGGCCGGGCGGGAAGCCGGCCATCCTCAACGCCACTGCTCGAGAAGCTCGGCGTCCTCCACCTGGCGCACGATCCGTGCCGGCACACCCATCACCAGCGTGCGCGCCTCCACGTTGCGCGTCACCAGCGCCCCGGCGGCCACGAACGCCTCCTGGCCCACCTCCACTCCGGGCAGGAGAATCGAGCCCGCGCCCACGCGGCAGGCGCGGCGGAGCGCGGCACCGCGCAGCTCGAAGTCGCGCTCATGCCGCCCCATCGTGTTGTCGTTCGTGGTGGTCACGCAGGGGGCGACGAACACGTCGTCCTCCACCACGGTGAAGGCGGTGAGGTAGCAGCCGGTTTGGACCTTCACGCGGGCCCCGATGGTCACGTCGTTGTCCACCGCGGTTCCTGACCCAACCACCGATCCCTCGCCCACCACGGTGCGCTCGCGAACGTGCGCACGGTCGCCCACCATCGCCTCCGCCAGCACGCGCGCGCCCGCGTTGATCACCGCGTTCGCGCCCACCGTGGCGCCCGCTCCGATCTCGAGGGGCGCGAGGTCGCCGCGCCGCGCGGTGGACGCCGGCCCGAGTGCCAGCGGCTTCCCCAGCACCGCTCCGTCCTGAATGCGCGCGCCCTCGCCGATCGAGGTGCCGGCGTGGATCACCACGTTCCCGCCGAGCCAGACGCTGTCGGGCAGCGTCACGCCCTCCCCCAGCAGAAGCCCCGGAGCGCGGTCGTCAGACCGCCGCAGCACGGGAGCTCCCCTCGAGCGAGCGCTGCAGTGCCTCGAGCACGCGCACCACGCGCAGCCCGCTCTCGCCTCCCGAGCGCGGCTCGCCGCCGTCCGCCACGCGCTCGATGAAGTGGCGGCACTCGATCCGCAGCGGCTCCTCGTTCGACACATGGGGAGACCAGATGTCGCCCGAGCGCGTCACGTACTCGCCATAGGACTCGAACTTCTGGTCGAAGCCCTTGTCGTAGACCGTGACCTTGCGCTCGATCTCCATGTCGTCGAAGGTGGCCATGCGCTTGGAGCCGACGACGGTGAAGCGGCGCTCCTTGTGCGGGTCGAGCCACGACAGGTGCAGGTGGGCGGCGAGGCCGGACGGGAAGCGGAGGTAGCAGAAGACCACGTCCTCGATCCCCGGCTGCATGTAGCTCTCACCAAATGCCTGGCACTCGCTCGGCTCCTCGCCGCCGGCGAGGTGGAGCAGCACGGACACGTCGTGCGCGCCAAGGCTCCAGAGCGCGTTCTCGTCCGGCCGCAGCTTCCCGAGGTTCAGCCGATTGGAGTAGAGGTAGTAGATGTCGCCGAGCTCGCCGCCCTCCGCGATCTCCTTGAGTTTCTCCACACCCGGGTGGTATTCGAGCAGGTGCCCCACCATGAGCACGCGCCCGGCCTCCCGGGCCGCCGCCACCACCTGCTCCGCCTCGGCCACCGACTGCGCAAGCGGCTTCTCCACGAAGCAGTGCTTGCCGGCACCGAGGGCGCGAATAGCCAGCGAGGCATGCGACGGCACGTGCGTAGCCACGACAACCGCGTCGAGCTCCGGGTCCTCGAGCAGCTCGTCCAGATCGCCCGACGCACGAGCGTCCGGGAAGGACGTCGCCCAGCGCTCGCGCGCGTCCGGCGACTGATCGCAGATCCAGCGCAGCTCTGCGCCCGGCAGACGATCGAAGTTACGTGCGAGGTTCGGCCCCCAGTACCCCAGGCCGACCACACCGACGCGGATGCTCATCCGGCCGGAGTGTATGCGGCCAGCACGTCGCAAATCCGCTCGGCCGCGTGCCCGCCGCCGTAGAGCTCAGGCCGCTCACCCGCCGGCGGCTCCCGCTGGAGCGCCGCCAGGGCGGCATCACGGTTGAGGTCCACGAGCACGTTCCAGCCCTGCTCCACGGTCTCCACCCACTCGGTGGTGGAGCGCAACGTGATGCACGGCGTGCCGAGCAGGTAGGCCTCCTTCTGCACTCCGCCCGAGTCCGTGAGGATCGCGCGCGCATCCCGCGCGAGTCTGAGAAAGTCGAGATAGCCCAGTGGCGCCGTGACCTCCAGCCGCGGCGCGCCCGAAACGCGCTCGAGCAGGCCCGCCGCCTCGAGCCGCGCCCGGGTGCGGGGATGCAGCGGAAACACCGCCTTCTCCGGCAGCGCCTCGAGGAGCTCAACGAGCCGGCGAAGCCGCTCCGGATCGTCGACGTTCCCGGCGCGGTGCGCCGTGACGAGCAGGTACTCGCCTGGCGCCACGCCGTAGCGCTCGAGCGCGTCCGAGCGCTCCTCCGCGACCGACGCGAACGCGAGCGACACGTCCGCCATCACATCGCCCACCAGCTCCACCCGCCCGCGCACGCCCTCCCGCTCGAGGTTCGCCACGGCTGTGGGCGTGGAGCAGAGGAGCAGATCGCTCGCGTGATCGGTGAGCACGCGATTCAGCTCCTCCGGCATGGACCAGTCCCCGGAGCGCATGCCGGCCTCCACGTGCGCCACCGGGATCCGCTGCTGCGCCGCGGCCAGGGCGCCCGCAAGCGTGGAATTCGTGTCCCCGTACACCAGGACCAGATCGGGCGCCCACTCGCGCAGCACGGGCTCCAGCGCGCTCAGCATGCGCGCGGTCTGCTCGGCCGCGGTCCCGGACCCCACTCCGAGCTCGCGATCCGGCGCAGGCACGTTCAGCTCCTCGAAGAAGATCCGGGACAGCTCGTCGTCGTAGTGCTGACCCGTATGAACCAGGAGTTCCTCGTGCGCACCCCGAATTAGGCGCGAAACCGCTGCTGCTTTCACGAACTGCGGCCGATTACCGACGATAGTGGCGATTCTCACTAGTGGCGGGAGTCGTCAACCAGGCTTAGAATGGAAGACAAGATGACGCGGATGCTCATCGGGGGAGCGGTCGAAGCGGCCGCTGTGGCAGCTGGCGTGGCCCGCCACGTGATCTGGTACCTCAGCTACCAGATGGAGGGCACCACGCGCGAAGAGCTGCGCGGCTAGGACGCGCGTCCGAGCTCCTGTTCAACGTGCTCCCGGAAGGCGGCGGCGGCTGCCCGGGTGCGCTCCCCAGGTTCGCCGAAGTCGCGATCCTCGATCGTCCCCACCGGTTGCACCTCGCGGATGCTCGACGCCACGAATGCCTCGCTCGCATCGAGCAGATCCTCGGTGGTGCACGGGCGCTCCTCGGCGTCCGTCAGGCCCATCAGCCTGTCGCGCGTGATCGAGGCCAGGATGTGGTCCGAGAGCGGTGGGGTGCACAGCTGCCCATCACCCGCCACCCAGAAGATCGAGGACGTGGGCAGCTCGAGCACGCGGCCATGCGGCGTGACGAGCAGGGCATCGTCGAATCCGCGTTCCCTGGCGATCCGGGTCGCGAGCATGTTCGCGGCATACGAGAGCGACTTCACGCCGTCGAGGATGCGTGTGGGCGAGTAGGTGACGAACGCGAGGCGCGCCCGCTCGGGGAACTCCGCGAGCGGCTCCGTCATCACGAGGCGCCGCCCGCCGCGGGTTAACACGATGCGCAGCGCGCCGGTGAACGAGGCGCCGCCGCGCCGCTCCACGAGGTCGGCGATCTCGGCCTCGAGCTCAGCACGGGCCACCGGCACATCGAGGTGCAGGTTCTTTGCCGAGCGCTCGAGGCGGTCGAGATGGTCGGCCGTGGCAAACGGCCGCCCCTCGTACACGTGTATGGCCTCGAAGATGCCGTCGCCGCGCAGGAAGCCGTCGTCGAGGATCGGAATCGACGTCTCGGCCGCAGGCGCGACCTTGCCGTCGAGACACGCAAGCTCGGCGGTGGAAACGGCGGTAGGGGTCTGGGTCACCCTCAGAACCCTATAAGGGCCGAGCGGGCGGCCCGGCGCGGAGAGCGATCAGGCGGCTAGCGACAGCTCATGCGAGGCCTCGACCTCGCGAGCGATGCGAGCCACGGCCGCGTTCAGCATCCCCGCGCCGAGCAGGCCCTCTGTGGCGCCGGAGAGGATGCGGCCGAAGAGGCCGCCCCGGCTGCGCACGGTGACCCACGCCCGCAGCTCAACATGCGAGTCCAGCGGCTCCACGTCGTACTTGACGTCGATCTCGATGGGGCCCGTAGCGGTGAGCAGGAGGCGCTGCTCATCCGCGCGGATGACCTCGATGTCGAAGGCGAGCTCGCGGCCGGCGAGCCGGCCCGTCACACGGGCACGGCTGCCGGTGGTGAGCCTCCCGCCCTGGATGTGCTCGACCTCGAAGTCGATCGGTGACCAACGCACCGCCGCTTCGGGGTCTGTGAGCACGTCGAGGATCTGCTCGGGTCGTGCCTGGACAGTGGTGGATGTCTGCCACGTGGCCATTCTGTGATCTCCGTGCGAGTGGGCCTTGCGAGTACCGCGTGTTGTGCTGAGACGTTCGGGCTAGTCAGTCGTTTAGATCAACTGACACGCAGATATTCATCGCTCGCCGCTCACGGATCGATACGGTGAGCCAGCGTCTGCTCGTGGGGCTAGCCGCACCCGGCGGCCGGTACGGCTGGGCGCCCGTCAGGCGCCGCTGGTCACGCCGTCCGCCGAGCGGCGGATCGCCTGCCGCGCTTCGTTCTCCGAGCGGAAGCTCTCCGCTTGGGTGATGCGACCCCGCTCGACGTGGAACAGCCAGATCCCGGGCGAGTCGGCAAACCCTCGGCCGGAGCGCAGCACGCGGACGCGACCGACGGCGAGCACCCGTCCGGGAGCCACCTCCACCGCGCGCTGGAGTGGGACCTCGAGCTTCTCTCCCCCCGCCCGCCAGCGCCGGAAGACCTCGCGCATGCCGTCATGGCCGCGGTAAGGGCGCGAGTCGATCGTGGAATGCCACTCGATGTCAGGATCAACGCAGGAGAGAATCCCCTCGAGATCGTCGTCCCCCCAACAAGCAAACATCCGCGACACGACAGCCAGATCGTCGCGAGTCACAACGCTGACACTACTCCCATCCGCCTTTCGGCGAAAGTCCTTCAACCGTTCATCTGCGCCAGATAGCCGCGAACGTCGGCGGCCGGTTCGGAGTAGGCGTCGCCGAGGGCAGCCTCCATCGCCTGCATGTACTCGCTCATCCAGGCCGGAAACTCGTAGTCGATGGCGTGCAGGAACTCCAGCGTCGCCGCGAGGCGCATGTCCGCGATCGAGGGCGCGTCGCCGCCGATGAACTTCTTGCCGTCGAGGAAGAAGGCCCGGTAGACGTCAAGCGGCTCGGCGAGAGCGTCGATCGCGTCCTGCTGGGCCTTCGCCTTCACCGCGTCGTCAGCCTCGGATGTGGCGGCCTCGCCCGGGTACTGCGGGAAGCCGAGCGCGGGGTACGTGGCGCGCGCCAGCAGCGGGTAGACAGTGCCGATCAGATAGAACATCGCGCTGTCCACCATCGCGCGCTCACCAGGGTCGGTGGGATAGAACTGGTGGAGCCCGTGGCGGTTGCAGAGGTACTGCATGATCGCGCAGCTCTCCCACAGCGAGCCGCGCGGAAGCCCGCTCTCCTCGAGCATCGGCGTGAGGTGCGCGGGATCCTTCGCCAGGAACTCGGGCGTGGTGGTCTGGCCCCACACGTTGATCTCCTCGAAGTCGAGGCCCGCTGCCCTCACGAAGATCCTCGCGCAGAGGTTGTTCACGCTCGGCGGGAGGATGTTCAGCGTGTTCGCGGCCATGGAGTCCTCACTTTCTGTCGCTCGCCGCTTCGACGAGCTTCGACTTGTACTCGCTGCGTCCGAGGCTCCCCCAGGGGACCAGCTCCACCTCGGTCTGGACGACCAACACGTTGCGCAGTCTCTCTCGAATGGACTCGGCGAGAGCGGAATTTCTTTCCGTGCCGCGCGCCAGCTCCACGCTCACGGGCAGCGGCGGCTCCTGCTTTACGCCGGCCGTCGTGGGCCTCACCAGGATGTGGCCGCTCACCTCCGGCTCGAAGCCACTCACCACCTCGCGGATGGCTGAGGGAAAGACGTTCACGCCGCGGACGATCAGCATGTCGTCTGTGCGGCCGATGCAGCGGATGCGCGGGCTGGTACGGCCGCAGGAGCAGGTGCTCGTCCACATCTCCACGTGGTCGCGCGTCCGGAAGCGCAACAGCGGTGCGGCGCGGTGCTGGAGGTGCGTGAGCACGAGCTCACCCTTCGCGCCGTCCTCGAGCGGGGTTGCCCGCTCGCTCCGAGGATCGATCAACTCGGCGTGCACGAAGCCGCGCGCCCCGAGATGCATGCCCTTCTGCTCCTCGCACTCGCCCCAGAGCGACACGCCGATGTCCCCAATTCCCATCGCCTCGGTCACGCGTGCACCCCAGCCGGCCTCGAGCTTTGTGCGGAACGCAGGCTCGCCACCGCCAGGCTCGCCCGCCACGAGCACGCGCTCGACGCTCGAGCTCTTCAGATCGACGTCCCGCTCGATCAGATATGCCGCGTACGAGGGGGTGAGCACGGCGGCCTCCGGACGCAGAAGATCTATCGCGCGCAGAAGCCTCTCCGTGTTGCCGGTGCCGACGGGTATGTGGCTGAGGCCGAGCCGCTCGAAGGAGGCCAGCGCTGCGCCGGCCACGAACGGTCCCGCGTTGTAGGTGGAGACGATTCGCTGTCCGGGTTGCACACCCGACGCCGCGTAGCTCCGCGCGGAGCCGCTGACCCAGTTCTCCAGGTCGCTCGCCGTGAGCGGCACGTAGCTCGGCGTGCCGGTGGTGCCGCTCGTGGAGTAGATGCGCACGATCTCCTCTCGCGCGACGCAGAGATGCGCCCCTATCGGGTTCTCGCGCGTGCAGGTTTCGCGAATCTCCTGCTTGCTGGTGAGCGGCAGCCGTGCGATGCCGGCGAGGCCGCCGCTCGTGTCCGAGCCCGCCAGCTTCTCGCGATAGAAGGGCGAACGCTCGAGGAGGTATTCGAGCTGCGCGCGGTAGTTCGCGTCGTCGAGCTCGAGCTGCTCGGGCCATGGCCGCGCCTCCACGTCCGGCTCGAACATCACTCCCGCTCGTACTCGACCGCTTCCTCCGCCGCGGCGGCCATTGTGAAGCCGATCGGCTCCTCCCGCTCCTCCGCCAGGTGCGCCAGCAGGCCGGCGGTGCGCGCAAGGATCGGCACCGCCTTCACGGCGGACGGCGGGAAGCCGAGGTCGAGCATCACCGCCGCGATGGGCATCGACACGTTCATGACGAGCGGCTTTCCCCACACCTCCGCGGCGGCGTCGCGGAACGCGCGCGCCAGCGCCACATGCGGCTCGCTGACGCCTCGTTCTTCGGCGAGCTCGAGGATGCGCTCGGCGCGTGGATCGACCGGCCGGTGCAAAGGGTGGCCGAAGCCGGGCAGGCGCTCCCCGGCCTCGTGGACCTCGCGAGCGATGTCCTCCACGCCACCCCGCGCCTGCGCGGCGGCAAGCAGATCGGCGCACAGCTCGGCCGTACCGAGAATCACAGGCCCGCATCCGAGGATCCCGGCGGCAACAGCGCCCTGAAGCGACCCAGGATCCGCCGCCAGGGTCATCCGCGCGGCCACGTTCGTGGGCATCATGCCGTGCTCCGCGATCGCCACGAGCAGCACGTCGAGGAAGTAACGCTGCTCCTCTGTGGGTTCAGAGCCCGTCAGAAGGAGATGGAAGTACTCGGTGAAGCTCATGGACCCCATGAGCTCCGACGCGAGGTCGCGCCCTCGCACCTCAACGCGATCAAGGTACGCCTGTGAGATGCGAGTCACACCCACGGGACGGAAGCGTAACGGTCCATCTCACGCCGACGAGTGTCATTCACCGCCGTGTGCCGGCAGCGGTCTGGCATCGTGCGTGACATGAGCGGGAACCCCAGGGCCGCGCGAGCGGTGGAGGCCGCGCAGGCGGTGGCCCTCGCAAATTCCGTGGACTTCGAGGACGCGGTTGTGCTGGATGGCGGCAGCAACGTGCTCGTTCGACTGAATCACTCCGCCGACCATCGCGCGGGTGATGACCAGCACCGCGGTGCTGCACGACGACGTCGAGACGTGGCTCGCTCGCGAGGTTGCCGTGGGATCTTTCCTGGCGGCACGTGGTTTGGGCGTCCCACCGAGCGATGCTCTTCCACCGGGCCCTTACCAGCACGAAGGCCTCTGGATGACGTTCTGGACGTTCGTCGAGCACGATGCCTCCCCCGCTCTGCCTTCCGCGGCCGAGCTCGGCAGGTCGATGCATGAACTACACGCTGCGCTCGCGGACTTTTCGGGCGAGCTCGGGCCGCTCAGCGAAATCCGCGACTGGCTGGACGAGCTTCTTGCCGAGCTGCGCCCATCGCCGAC
Organism: Thermoleophilaceae bacterium; assembly: GCA_036378175.1. GTDB lineage: Bacteria > Actinomycetota > Thermoleophilia > Solirubrobacterales > Thermoleophilaceae > JAICJR01. The sequence continues at coordinate 7,928 of DASUWY010000023.1, read as the reverse complement.
GCTCAGCGCGGCCGAGAGAGACTCGCTGCGCTCCCGCCTTCACGAGATGACCCCCACGGTCTTCGAGAGCGCGCTTCCGGCGCAGGCGATCCATGGTGACGTGGCGGGGATCATCAGCGACGTCCGCGCATATGGAGCGAGCGAGGCTTACGTGGCGGACTTGCTCGCCGCGTACGGCCGGGTGGACCTCGAGGAGCTCGATGAGTTCGTGGAGGCTCACCGCCTCTATACGACGGTCTGGCACGAGTTCGCTGCCTCCCCCAGCGCCACATAGCTGCGTTGCGAACGGGCCGACGGCCCACTTCAGGCGAGCGAGGAGCAAGCTATGCAAGGAAGAGGGGTGTGGATAGTGCTCCGCCCATCCACACCCCGATGACGCAGCCAGGCGACGCTCCGCAGCCGCCTGAAGTGGGCCGTGTAGGAATCGAACCTACAACCTTGGGATTAAGAGTCCCCTGCTCTGCCAATTGAGCTAACGGCCCGTGCTGTCGGCGGCCGGGGACGTGCCGCCAGGTGCTGATTCTAGAGGCTTGCGCCGTGCTGCTCTAGGTGCTTACGCCGCCCCGCCCTGCTTAACGGCAGACAGCGCCTCGTCGCGCGTGGCGTGGATCGGAAAGACCCGATCGAGCCCGGTGATCTCGAAGATCTTGACGATGTTCTGGTCGCTGCACACGAGCGCGAGAGTGCCGCCCGCGGGCCGCAGCCGCTTCACGCCACCGACGAGCACGCCGAGCGTGGTCGAGTCGATGAAAGTGGCCTTCGACAGGTCGACGATCACCTGCTTCTTGCCATCCTCGATCACCTGCACCATGCGCTCCTTGAACTCGGGCGCGGTGTAGAGGTCGATCTCCCCGCCGAGCTCGATCACATGGGTATCGGCATCGATCTGTTCGTCGTTGATCTGGAAGTTCACCTGACTCCTCGTGTGGTCGTGCTGTTCGGTACGCGCAGCGGGAAAGACTAGCCGCCCGTCGTCCCGTTCCCCGTTTGGGTCGACGTGGTGGCTCCAACCGCCTTCGCCTGCTGGACCAGTTTCTGAACGCTACTACGCTGGCCCTTCGGCGCGAGCGAAAGCGCCTTCTGTGCCGCGAGGTCGGCGGTTCGCTTATCCCCCGCGAGGGTGGCGTACTGGATCACCCGTATGTACGCCGAAGAACTCGGCTGAGCGGCCGCCACTATCTCCGCCGCCTTCTGGGCGTTCGCGGGCTGGTTGAGTCCCGCCTGGCCGTACGCCTGGAACATGAACTGGGCCAGCACCGGGTTGGGCTTCGCCGGGTTCGTGTTGAGGTAGCGCTGCCATGCGGCGGACGCCTGCTGCAGGTTCTTCTTGCCGTCGGCGGTGAAGAGGCCGGTGGTCTGATCGGCGCTGAGCGAGGCGAGCTGGTAGTTGTCGCGGATGACCTCCTGCAGGGCGGCCTGGTCCTGCGGGTTCACCGCCAGACGCCTCTCAGCGGTGTCGATCCGCTTCTGGATCTGCTTGTTGGCGTTGCTCGACCCGCCGCCACCCTTGAAGGCGTCGAGCAGGCCGCCGTTGAGGCTGCCGCCGCCGATGCCGAACAGCACGAGACCGCCACCCATGAGGATGGCGAGCGTGATGTAGGTCCCCTGCACCACGCGACGGCGCTTGCCTTTGAGATCGAAGAGCATCGCTACGCGTTATCCCTCGGCTGATACGACCTGGTCCGACACATCTTCGGAGGGCCTGCCGAAGGCGCTGGCCAGAAGGATACTCAGCTCATAGAGCACGATCATGGGGACCATCTCGATGAGCATGCTCACGGGGTCGACGCCGGGCAGGAGCATCGCCAGCACGGCGATCACGAGAATCGCGTAGCGGCGGTTCTTCCGCAGCTGGCGCGGCGTGACGATCCCCAGCCGGTTCAGGCCGAGGATGGCCACCGGTATCTGGAATAACAGTCCGCACGCCACCAGCGTCATGGTCACGAAGCTGTAGTAGTCACGAGCGCGGATCTGGACGTTGAACTGGTTGGTGTTGAAGTGCAGGAGGAACTTGAGCGCCGCGGGCAGCACCACGTAGTAGCCGAACACCACGCCGGCGATGAACAGGAACGGGATCATGAGAAGCAGCGGCATGGCCACGTGGCGCTCCCTCGGCGTGAACGCCGGCAGGATGAACGCGTAGAGCTGGTAGAGGATGACCGGGAGCGAGATCAGGATCGCCGCGTAGGCCGACAGCGTGAAGGTGGTGGTGAACGGCTCCGCCACGCCGAGCGTGATCGGCTTACGGCCGTTCAGCGGGTCGTTGACGATCCGCAGGATAAGATGGTTCTGCCAGAAGCAGAGCGCCAGGGCCACCCCAAAGGCCACGAGCGCCAGGATGATGCGTGTGCGCAGCTCGTCGAGGTGATCGACGAGAGAGAGGCGATCCTCGTGGCCTACCGGCCTGATTCGACGGGCCATGCTGCCCCGCGCCTGCTTGCTAGCCGCGCGACTCGCCGCTACGCGCCGTCTCCGGCTCCGCGGCGTGCTCGGCCTCGGGCGGTGGCACGGGCGCCGTGGCCGGCGCCGGCGGTGGCTGCTGCTGCGCAGTGGCCGCCTGCTCTGGCGGAGCGGTGGCCTGGCCGGTGGTCTGGACGGTGTTCGAGGCGCTCAGCGCCTTCTGGTCGTCGTCGTCGTTGTCCTTGCCCGTGACCGAGTCCTTGAACTCACGCATGCCCTTGCCCAGACCCCTGCCGAGCTCGGGCAGGCGCTTAGGCCCGAAGATGACGAGCACGATTACGAGCAGGATGATGATCTCGAGCGGGCCGATATTCGGCATTGGGTTCCTCCCGTCAGCGGGCTGAACACCTCATGGTAGCGGCGCTCCTGCCTCCGGAGCGGCGCTTCAGCTGCCGGCCTGCTCGCGCTCGAAGTTGAGGTAGAAGCGGCTGGCGGTGGGCTCGGTCTGGCCCTGGTACTTGTTCCCGCGCGAGCCGTACGGGTTCTCCACGGGACCGTCCATGCGCATGAAAGAGATCTGCCCGATCGGCATGCCGTGGTAGATCGTGATCGGGAGGTTGGCCACGTTGGACAGCTCGAGTGTGAGGTTCCCGGAGAAGCCGCTGTCCACGAAACCGGCCGTGGAGTGGATCAGGAGTCCGAGCCTGCCGAGGGAGCTCTTGCCCTCGAGACGCGCCACCAGGTCGTCCGGGAGCGTGACCCGCTCGAGCGTCTGGCCGAGCACGAACTCGCCCGGATGCAGGATGAACGGACGATCCTCGGGCACCTCCACGGCCTCGGTGAGGTCCTCCATCGGCTGGCGGACGTCGATGAAGGGGTGGCGTGAGTTGTGGAAGACGCGAAAGCGGCGATCCACGCGCAGGTCGACGCTGGACGGCTGGATCATCCCGGGGTCGAAAGGGTCGATCACGATCCGCCCGCTTTCGATCTCGGAGCGGATGGTGCGGTCGCTGAGTACCACGCGGCGGCGATTGTAGACGCCAAAGCCCGCGGAACTTTCCGACAGGGCTCAAGTTCCTCGTACAGGGACCGATACCGGGCGTACAGGGAACGAAATGATGAGCTTCCAGGACAACAGCGAGAACGTGAAGCGGATCGTGCTACCCAGCGGCAAGACCATCGAGGTCGTGTCGTTCGAGGACGTGACCGGTCAGCTCGCCGCGGAGCCCACGCCGGAGACGACGCCGGCTCCCGCTGATGGCCTGCACGTCTGCACCGAGTGCGACTCCAGGCTCGTCTACCCCACCGACTGGGACGAGGAGGGGCCCGACAAGTGGTACGTCGAGCTCCACTGCCCCAACTGCGACTGGACCGGCGGCGGCATCTTCGAGCAGGACCTGCTCGACGAGTTCGATGAGGAGCTCGACCGCGGCATGGAGGAGCTCGCAGCGGATCTCGGCCGTCTCGCTCGCGCGAACATGGCCGATGATGTGGATCGCTTCGTGGAAGCGCTTCGGGCTGACGCGATTCAGCCGATGGATTTCTAGGTCGGAGGCCGGAGGCCGGAGGCCTTCGCTCAGGCGTAGCGTTCCACTACGCCGTCTGCCACCAGCTCGAGCGCTCTTCTCTGCCGTGCTGGCAGGTCGATTTCGTCCAGGGCTGCCTTTGCCTGGGCTACGTAGGTGAGCGCTTGTTCTCTCGCGTCTGTCAGGGCGCCCGTGTCCGCTATTCGGTCGCAGAGGGCGTCTGCTTCTGATGGGTTCGTCACTGCCGTGCGGAGATCCATTTGCCTGAGCTGCGGGTCGCGGTCGCGGGCGAGGATGAGCGGGAGGGTGATCGTGCCGTCGAGGAGGTCGGTGCCGCGGTGCTTGCCCGTGCGCTCGGCGGGGCCGGAGACGTCGAGCACGTCGTCGAAAATCTGGAAGGCGATCCCGATCTTCTCGCCGAAGGCGCCGAGGCACTCGAGTGCGCCCGGCAGCCCGGCGGCCTCGGGGCCGAACAGCGCGCCCAGGCGGCACGCGGCCTCGAACAGGCGCGCCGTCTTGAGGGTGCAGCGGCTGATGTACCGCTCCGAGCTCACCTCGCGCGACCACGCGTCCGCGCGCTGCATGAGCTCGCCCCGCGCGAGCGCATTGGAGGCGTCAGACAGCGTCTTCACGGCCTCGGGGCTGCCGGTGGCGGCCAGCTCGGCGAACGCCCGCGAGAAGAGGAAGTCGCCCGTGCAGGTGGCGGCTGCACGGCCGGCGGACTTGTAGACGGTCTCGCGGCCGCGGCGCAGCGGCGCGCGGTCGAGCACGTCGTCGTGCACGAGCGTGGCCATGTGCACCAGCTCGACCGCCACGGCCGCGCTGATCGTGCCGTTGTCGTGCCGGTCGCCGGCGCAGAGGAACACGATCAGCGGCCGCAGGCGCTTGCCCCCGGCGCTGAGGGTGTCGGCGGCGTGGCGGCCGAGCGCGGCACCCTGGCTCTCGCCGATCTCCTCGAGCCGTGCCTCGGCGCGCGACAGCCCGCGCGTCAGACGAGTCCCGCCCGCAGCGAGCACGGCCTCCAGCTGAGCTAGGCCCGCGGCCTGCCTCGCCGGCGCGCTCACGGCTTCCGTCCCGCGTGGATCGCGATGATGCCGCCCGCCGTGAGCAGCCAGCGGATGTCCTCGAGCCCCGCCTGGGCGAGCTCCGCGGCCAGCTCCTCCGGGCCTGGAAAACGGCGCACGGAACTGGGCAGATACGAGTATGCGTCGGGGTCTCCGGCTATGCGACCGAGCATTGGCACCATCTGATCGAACCAGATCCTGAAGAACCACGACAGCGGGGGGCGCGTGGGCGTGGTGATCTCGAGCACCACTACCCGGCCGCCCGGCCGGGCCACTCGCGCCATTTCGCGCAATCCCGCGGCGAGATCTGAGAAGTTCCGCGCGCCGAATCCGACGGTTACCGCGTCGAAGGATCCGTCCTCGTACGGCAGCTCGAGCGCATTTCCCCATTCGAACTTCACGGCCGAGCTCTTGCGGCGCGCCAGCTCCAGCATCTGGTCCGAGAAGTCGGACCCGATCACCCGGCCGCCCGGCCCCACCCTGCGTTCCAGCGCGATCGCGAGGTCGCCCGTGCCGGTGGCAACGTCGAGCGCGCGGTCGCCCGGGCCCACGGCGGCCATGTCCACCGCCCGTTCGCGCCAGCGGTGATGCATGCCCGCCGTCATCACAGAGTTCATGAGGTCATAGACGCGCGCAATGCGGTCGAACATCGCGCGCACCTGGGGCTCGGCGAGCCTGCCCCTCGTGTCCACGGGCGCGGGGGCCGTCATGGGAGGCCTACTTGAGCTGCGCGAGGAAGTCGACGAGCTCGTTGAACTTCTTGGGGCTCTGCGTCTTGAGCGCCCTGAACGACGGCATCGGGGTGGTGGGGTTCACCAGCGTGCGCGCAATGGCGTTACGCGGCAGGCGGGCGCCGATGTGGGTGAGGTTCGGGCCCGGGCCTGGGTTCCCGTTCTCCCCGATCTTGTGGCAGCCCTGACAGCCCGATTCGGCGGCGACCAGCTTGCCCGCCGTGTATTGCGGTGGTGTCTTTAAGGTGATCGTCCCCGGTGCGCCGGCTAACGCGCCGGACACGGTGAGGTACGCCATCAGCGCGATCACGGTGATGCCGGTGAGCGTGGCGATCGGGCGCCGCGCCGGATGACGCTCCGGGTTGCGGTCGATGAACGGCAGCAGGATCAGCAGCACCATGCAGACCGTCGGGATGCCGATCGTGGCGATGAAGACGATCGCCGGCGGCTTGATCACCCGCAGCAGCTCGAAGAGGAAGAAGAAGTACCACTCAGGCCGCGGGTCGTACGAGGTGGTGGTGGGATCCGCCTTGGGGCCGATCTCCGCGCCGAGGATGACGGCCAGCAGGATGATCACGGCCAGCGTGATGCAGGCCATCGTGCCGTCCTTCAGGATCGCGTACGGGAAGAAGGGCTTGCCCTTCGACTTCTGGATCCCGTATTCGCGGAGGTACTGCTCGCGCTGCCTCTGGTCCACTAGATCTCTTCCTCAGCGAGCTCGCGTGCCTTCTCCGCCTTCAGCCACGGCGGAGCGCTCGTGCCCAGCTTGGCCACGAGGAAGAGGTGGGCGCCGATGAGCGCCGCGATCAGACCGGGGATCACGAGCATGTGGATCGCGTAGAAGCGGCTGAGCGTGGTGCTGCCGAACTCGGCGCCGCCGCGCAGGAAGTCCGCGAGGTACGGGCCGAGGAGCGGGCCCGACGCGTTGATGTTCACGCCCACCACCGTGGCCCAGAACGACCGCTGGTCGAACGGCAGCAGGTAGCCGGTGAACGACATCGCCATCGTGAGGATCAGCAGCACGACGCCGATGATCCAGTTGAGCTCGCGCGGGTACTTGTAGGCGCCGAAGAAGAACGTGCGGCCCATGTGCAGGAACACGAGGATCACCATCACCGTGGAGCCCCACTTGTGCATTCCGCGCACCAACTCGCCGAGGAAGACGTCGTTGATGATGTGGCGAACAGAGCCGTAGGCCTGCGTGGTGGACGGGTTGTAGTACATCGCCAGCACGACGCCGGTCACGGCCTGGTTCACGAAGGCGAACATCGTGGCCGAGCCGAGCGTGTAGTACCAGTTGGTGCCCTGCGGGGTCTTGCGGAAGAGGAAGGCGCGGAGGAAGGGAGTGGAGCCGGTGCGCTCGTCGAGCCAGCCGAGCATCGCGATCGGCACTTCGAGCGCCTGCTTCTTCATCTCCTCGCGCTGGGCCTGCTTGCGGGCCTTCTTCAGCGCCTTGGGATCGCCGCCGTTGCCTGCGCCGTTCGCCTTGGCGCCGTTGCGTGCAGGCTTCGAGCCGGGCCGAGCCGGCTTGGGCCGCAGAGCTCTGGGAAGTGGAGGTGTCATGTCGTGGGCCTCGAGGGATAGAGGTACTGCCAGAGCCCGTCGAGGTGGTTCGACGGGTCACGCGGGCTGAAGCGCTCGAGGTGCGAGTTCACCGAGAAGCGCTGGCCCACCTGAACGCGTCCGTTCGAGACGCGCGTGTAGAAGCGGTCGAGAGGGCGCACCGGCGGGCCGCCGACGACCTTGCCCTGGGAGTCGTACACGCCGCCGTGGCACGGGCAGATGAAGCGCTCCGCGGCCTGCACGTAACGCACCGGGCAGCCGAGGTGCGCGCAGCGCGTGGAGATCGCGACGTACGGCAGCGGCGCCTTGCCCTTGTCGCTCGGGCTGCGGTCCTTATCGGTCGCCCTGCGCACGTAGATCGTGGTCTTGCCCGACTCGCCGATGTTCGGATCGATCGTGATCACGCGCGGGACGTAGCCGGTCGGGTTGAAGTCGTTCTCCGCGCCCACGTCCTGCCAGCCCTCGTGCTCGGTCTTCTCGAAGATCGGGCCGAGAGCGAAGCCGAGCGCCGGCAGCGCGATCGCCGCCGTGGCCACGCCGCCCGCGGCGAGAGCCCCGCCTGTGACGAAACGGCGGCGGGTGATGGTCTCGCCTTCGAACGCACCCAGGGCACCACGGTCCTTGGTGTAGGGCGAACGCTTCTT
>DASUWY010000022.1 GCA_036378175.1 Thermoleophilaceae bacterium | reverse complement strand
CGAAGCTGCGCAAGGCCACCGCGCACGTGCACGAGCCGCCGCCCGCGCTGCGCGACGTGTATCCGGCGGTGCCGAAGGCGTTCGAGCCCGTGGTGCGGCGGGCGCTCGCGAAGGAGCGGTCGAGGCGCTACGGGAGCGCGGGCGAGCTGGGCGCGGCGGCGCTCGACGCCGCGAACGGCCGGCGCATGCCGCGCACCGCGGCGGCCACCGGCACCACCCGGACGCGCCGGTTGCACACCCCGCCGCCCAAGCGGCGCAGGCGCCGCCCGAGCCTCGGCGCGATCACCGCGGTGCTCGCGGCGCTGGCCGTGGCGGGGCTTGCCGCCTACGTGCTCACCGCCAACCGCGGCACGAGCCCTTCGCATGCTCATCGACGGGTGGTCCACAAGCCAAAGCCACCGCCTCCGCCACCGCAGCCCTCGGCGGCCGCCGGCACCGTGCGCTGCTCGCAGAACGCCTGCACCCAGGCCGGGCACAAGGTGCAGCCGCCGATCGAGGACGGCACGTGTGCGAACGGCACCGGCAACTGGGCGCGCATCGACGCAAGCGGAAACCCGCTGATCGTGTGCATGGCGGCGTCGAACCCGCCGGACGGCAGCCCGCCCGAGCTCTCCACCGTGCCGAACGTGATCCACGGCCAGCTCGACCTCGTGCACGACTATCTCGACGGCCTCGCCATCAAGCACGACACCACCGGCGGCGGCATCTTCGGGATCATCGACAACAGCGCGTACGAGGTATGCGCCACCGATCCGCCGGTGGGCGCGGCGCTACCGCCGGACGGCAAGGTCCAGCTCTACGCCGAGCACTCCTGCTAGCGGGAACCGGTCGGTGTCGCTACCCGTTTCACGTGGCAGCGAGACTCGCCTCTTCAGGCTCGCCGGGGACAGCCGCCCCACGTGGCACGACAAGAAGCGGACATGGCGCGCTGCGCGCAAGCTCGGCGGACACGCGCCCGAGCAGCACACCCCTCACGCTGCCATAGCCGCGCGAACCGAGCACGAGCAGATCGGCCTCGCCGGTGACCTCGGCCGCGAGGGTGGGCGCCGCCTTGCCGGAGAGCACGTCGCCCTGAGGCTCGAGCTCGGCAGGCAGGCGCGCGATCGCCTCGTCGATCTCGTCGTGTGCCGCGTTGAAGATCTTCTCCGAGTAGGACGGCCAGCCGTAGTCGCCGGCGAAGACGGGGCTGGTGGCGCCAGGCGGCTCCACGGACCAGTAGAGGTGGATGGTCCCGTGCGCCTCGCCCGCCAGCCGCGCGGCCAGCTCGAGCGCGCGTCCGGCCTCGGGGCTGCCGTCGAAGCCCACGGCCACGCGCCGCAGCGAAGGCTCCTTCGCCCCGGCGAAGCCCTTGGGCGCCACGGCCACCGGGCAGTGCGCGCCGTGTAGCAGCCGCTCGCCAACGCTGCCGATCAGCACCCTTCCCATGGCGCCGTGATGCGTCGATCCCACCACGAGCAGGTCGGCGTTCTCGTTTTCCGCCAGCTCCTGGAGAGCCCGCGAGGGTGAGCCGCTCGCCACCGCGCGCCGCTCGGTCGCGCCCTCGGCTCCGGCGAGGATGCCCACGGCCTCGCGCTGCAGCGCGTCGTGATAATCGCTGTCGCTTCCGCCGGCCTTTGAGAAACTTGGCTCGTACGGGAAGACGCACACCGCGATCACCGCGGCGTTCGAAGGTGCGGCGAGCACACGTGCGAGCGCCAGGGCGTCTTTGCACTGATCGCTCCCGTCGTAGCCGACGAAGATCTTCGTGAACATGCCTGCTCCTCCTAAGCAATGGATTGGCCTCAGCATCTCCCGCCGGGGGTGAGGGGCACATCCGCGCCATTCCGCGCTTCGTGTCAGTAGCGCCTACGGATGTACGATGCCCGGATGGACGACGCACGGGCACGTGAGCTGCTCACGCGCGAACGCGAACGCATAGAGAAGGCGCTGGCCGATCTCGAGAAGCCGTACGAGGACCGGGACGAGCCGCGCGACGCGGGCGACGACGCCGTCGAGCTCTTCGACGAGGAGCTCGGCGAGGGCGTTGCAGAGCGGCTGCGCCAGGAGCTGGCCGCGATCGAGCGGGCCGAGGAGCGGCTCGCCGAGGGCAAGTACGGGGTGTCGATCGAGAGCGGCGAGCCGATCCCGGACGGTCGGCTCGAGGCGATCCCCTGGGCCGAGCGCACCGCGGAGGAGCAGAGCCGCTACGAGCGGCGGTGACTTGAGCGCCCTTCGTTCCGAGACGGCCGAGGGCGTGCGCACGCTCGTGCTCGCCCGGCCCGGCGAGTACAACACGATCACCCCGGCGCTGCGGGACGAGCTGGCCGCGGCTCTTGACGAAGCCGACGCGGACGACTCGGTTCGGGTGGTGCTGCTGCGCGCCGAGGGGCGAGCGTTCTGCGCCGGCTACGGGCTCGACTGGTCCACGGAGGCGCAGGCGGCGGAGCGTGCATCCGGGCGCGTGTGGGACTCGGTGCAGGACATGGCCGTGATCGGCTCGTTCGTGGACGTGTACATGAAGCTCTGGCACCTGCGGAAGCCGACCGTGGCGGCCGTGCAGGGCTGGTGCATCGGCGGCGGCACGGACATGGTGCTGTGCGCCGACCTGATCATCGCGGCCGAGTCGGCCTCGTTTGGCTATCCGCCCGCGCGCGTGTGGGGCACGCCCACCACCGCGATGTGGGTGTACCGGCTCGGCTTCCAGCAGGCCAAGCGCTGGCTCTTCACCGGAGACGAGATACGCGCGCGCGAGGCTGAGCGCATCGGGCTCGCGCTCGAGGTGGTGCCGGACGAGGAGCTCGAGGCACGAGGGGTCGAGCTGGCCTCTCGCATCGCGCGGCTGCCGCTCAACCAGCTCGTGATGCTGAAGGCGCTGTGCAACCAGCCGGCCGAGTCGATGGGGCTCGACGCGAGCCGGCGGCTCGGCACTCTCTTCGACGGCGTGGCCCGCCACACCCAGGAGGGGCTCGACTTCGTCGAGCGCGCTTCCGAGGTGGGCTTCCGGCAGGCGGTGCGCGAGCGCGACGACCCGTTTGGCGACTACGGCTCGCGGCCTTAGTGCTTAAGCTTCCGGCCTGATGCCCACCGCATCCCGCCACAGGCGCGCGTCCGCCAACGGCGCAGGTCCGAAGCTCACGCCGCGCGAGCGCTTCGAGGTGCGCGTGGGGCGGATCATGGCCTCGCTGCCGCCGAAGGCACAGCTGCGGCTGTCGGGCAAGCCGCCCGTGCGGATGGACGGCCTCACGCTCGAGCCTGACATCCAGCTCCTGCTCGCGATGATGGAGCGCCAGGGCAACCCGCCGATTGAGACGCTCCCGCCGCCGCAGGCGCGCGCCGCCGTGCTCCACCAGAGCAAGGCGTTCGCCGGACCGGAGATCAGGGTGAAGGAGGTGCGCGACCTCCAGGTGGACGGCGCCGAAGGCCCGATCAAGGCGCGTCACTACGTGCCGCCCGAGGACGGTGGGCCGCACCCGCTGATCGTGTACTTCCACGGCGGCGGCTTCGTGATCTGCGACCTCGACACGCATGACGCTCCCTGCCGCCTGCTCTGCCTCTATGGCGGAGCGCACGTGCTGTCGATCGACTACCGGCTCGCGCCCGAGCACCCGTTCCCGGCGGCGGTGGACGACTGCCAGGCCGCGCTGCGCTGGGCGTTCGAGCACGTGCAGGACCTCGGCGCCGACCCGGACCGCATCGGGGTGGCCGGCGACAGCGCCGGCGGCAACCTCGCCACCGGCATGTGCCTGCTCGCGCGCAAGGGCGAGAACCCGATGCCGCACTACCAGCACCTGATCTATCCGGTCACGGACTTCGCGAACCCGCACCCGTCGCGGCACATGTTCGCCGAGGGCTTCTTCCTCACGCAGTCCGAGATGGACTGGTTCCACGAGCACTACGCGCTGAGCTGCGGTGCGGACAGCAGTGACCCGCGGCTCTCGCCTCTGCTCGTGGACGACCTGTCCGGCCTGCCGCCCGCCTACATCTGCACCGCCGGCTTCGACCCGCTGCGCGATGAGGGCGAGGCGTACGCCCAGCGGCTGCGCGAGGCCGGCAACAAGGTCGTGCAGCGGCGCTTCCCGGGGCTGATCCACGGCTTCGCCAACATGACCGCCGCGAGCCGCAGCTCGCGCGACGCCATGGTGGAGATGGCCGGCGCGGCACGGGCGATGCTCGGCGCGCTGTGAGCGACGGCTCGTTCGAGACGCTCATCTACAGGACGGACGGGCCGCTGGCCACGGTCACGCTCAACCGTCCCGACCGTCTCAACACGATCGTTCCGCCCATGCCCGACGAGCTCGAGGCGGCTGTGCACCGCGCCGTGGCGGACTCGTCCGTGAAGGTGATCGTGCTA
>DASUWY010000021.1 GCA_036378175.1 Thermoleophilaceae bacterium | reverse complement strand
CTGGCGGCGTCGGCTCACGCGATGACGACGTACAACGTCACGCCGGGCGACGCCGCGTCACTGCTGAACGCGGTCGACCAGGCGAACAACGACGGTGATGACAGTACGGTCAACGTGCCTGCCGGCACGTACAACCTCAGTACGTCCGACCAGATCGAGATCTTCGGCGACGGCACCTTCACCCTCACGGGTGCGGGCGCTCGCAGCACGATCATCGACGGCGGCGGCGGCCCGGTGGTCCCTGGCGATGTGACCGGCAACAACAGCCTCTTCTACATCTCGGCCTTCAATCCGACGGCCTGCAAGGGACTGAAGATCATTTCGTGCATCAGCCCGGCGGACGCCACCATCTCCGGCGTCACCGTGCAGAACGCCAACCCGGATTCGGACGGCGGCGCGTTCTACGTCCAGAACGCGGGGGCCACCAACCTGGCCACCCTGCATCTGTACGACAGCACCGTGACGAACAACCAGTCGGAAAACGACGGCGGCGGGATCTTCAACGAGGGCACACTCGACGTGCAGCGCGTGACCTTCTCGAACAACTACGCCGAGGCCGACGGTGCCGCGATCGCGACGAAGAGCTACAACGAGGCGTTGGGCGCTTCGCGCGGCATCTCGACCAACAATTTCGCTACGACCACGATCATCAACAGCACGTTCACCGGCAACATCGCTGATTCCGACACCGGCTGTGAGGGTGGCGGCGCCATCGAGCAGCAGACCGGGAACACGAAGATCATCAACAGCACGATCATCGGCAACACGTCGTGGGACGGCACCTGCGAGAACGTGCAGCCCACGGGTGGCGGCATCGACATCGAGGCCGGCCCCGCGTCGATCGTGAACTCGATCGTCACGGGCAACACCGCGAGCCCGGGCACCGACGAGATCTCGCTCGCCAACCGCTCCGGCCAGCGCCAGGTCCGCGGCACCGGTCCGGCGGGCCCGACCGTGCCGAGCAACTGCTCGGTCGACCCGAGCATCGAGCTGAATCCCGGCACGCTCACGTCGGGCGGCCACAACATCGAGTCGGCCACCGACTGCGGCTTCACCGCGAGCGGCGATCAGCAGAACGTGGCGGATCCGAAGGTCGGCGCGCTTGCCAACAACGGCGGTCAGATGGACACGATGGCGCTGCTCACGGGCAGCCCGGCCATCGACCACGCCGACGCTGCCAACTGCCCCGCCACCGACGAGATCGGAACCACGCGTCCGCAGGGCGCGGCTTGTGACGTCGGCGCGTTCGAGGTGATCGTGCCGCCGGCCCCGCCGGCGCCGCCGGCTCCGACGCCTGCGAAGCCTGCCGCTCCGAAGGTCGGGGTTGCGGGTGTGCGGCGTGCCTGCGTGTCGAGGAGCTTCCACGTTCGTTTCCACGTCGCCACGTCGGCGAGTGTGAAGAGCGTGGTGGTCAAGCTCGACGGCCGCCGGATCAAGTCCACGAGCAAGGGCAGCTTCACGCTGACGATCAACAGCAAGAAGCTGAAGGCGGGTCGTCATCGGCTGACGATCACCGCCACGGACTCGACGGGCCAGACCACGACCACTCACAAGTCGTTCTCGGTCTGCAAGGCCGCGAAGCCGCGCCGCAAGGCGGCACCGCGCTTCACCGGCTGAGCCCGATCAGTTAGGGCAGAAGCTCACCGCGGGGTTCGGAGTGCTATGGCACTTCGGCCCCGCGGTGTTCTTGTGGCCGCGCTTCACGCGGGCGTGGTGGGCGCGGCGCGCCTGGGTGAGCTCGCGCGACTTCGCGCCGAACTCGGTGCTGTAAGTGGCGCCGTCGCCAAGCGAGGGATCGGGCACGCCGATCGCGACGCCGATGCCGATCTCACGGAAGTCCGTGTAGAGGATGTTGTGGCGGTGCGGCGTGCTGTTCATCCAGGCGTGCACGATCTCGCGCGGCGTCGACAGGTAGTCCGTGCCCCAGGCGATGTTCTCGCCGATCACCCACGGGCCGTAGCGCGGCATGTATCCGGCGGCCGCGATGCGATCCTCCGGCCCGCCGCCGGAGGGATCGTCATGGGCGAAGTAGTGGTTCGTCACCATGTCGCGGCTATGGGCGAGAGCAGCGTTGCGCAGGCGGCCGTTGGTCCGCAGCGCAACCAGTCCGCGACTGGCCCGCTCCGCGTTCAGCAGGCACAGGGTGGCGGACTCGATCTGCGGCATGTCGGCGATGGTTGGAGTGAGGTCCGCGCCGGCGCAGTTCGACGGCGCGTCCGCGTGCGCGGACGCCGGCAGGAACGCAATCGCTGCACACGACAGGGCGCTGATGAGGAGACGGTTTAGGGGCCGAGTCACGCCCCGGGTAATCGCCCCCGGAAAGTGCTTCTTGAGCGGACTAGCAGAGGCTGACGGCGGAGTTACGCGTGCTCGAGCAGCCGCCGTGCTTGCGGTGCTTCTTGTGCTTCGCGTGATGCCGCACGTGCTTCTTCCCGTGGCGGTGCGCCTTGGACTTCGGGCGCTTGGCAGCCACAGGCGGTCCCGAGGCGCGCGCGCCGAAGTCAGCCGTGTAGGTGGCGCCTGTGGGGTCGCCCGACGGAGTGGACGGCTCGATGCCCACACCGAGCTCGAGGTACTGCTTGTTCAGGATGTTCGCGCGGTGCTCCGGGCTGTTCATCCAGCTCACCACGATCGAGTCCGGGGTGGACAGCGACAGCGTTCCCCAGGCGATGTTCTCGCCGGCCACCCACTGAGTGTTTGTGGGCGCGTATTTGAAGCGCAGGATCCGGTCCTCGAAGTCCTCGCCCGAGCTCGAGTCATGCGAGAAGAAGTTGTTCTTCACCATGTCCTGCGAATGCTGGAGCGCCGCGGCCTGCAGCACCGAGTTGGCGGTGAGCGCGCCGAGGCCGAACTGCGCGCGCTGGATGTTGATGAGGCAGAGCGTGGCCGCCTCAACCTGGTCGAGGTTGCCGGCTGTGGGCTGAAGGTCAGAGCCCGGGCAGGCGGGATCGGCGGCGGCCGGAGAGGCCGAGCCGAGAGCGAGCGCTGCAGTTGCGAGCAGAGCGGCGCCAGCCGAACGCCGGATGAGCCTCGCATGCGCTGAGCCTCCCACACGCATGGGACCCTTTTTCGCCCGGAGAAAGTCCTGGCTTTAGACCGCTGACATGCGGGTGGACGTATGGTCGCGGGCGAGGGCTGGCCGGACTGGCCAACCGCATGCATAATGGCCCGGATGCATAGAAGTCTCGCCTTAGCCGCGGTGGTCACCGTCCTGGCCATCGCCCCGGCGGCTGTAGCTGACACGGCCCCGGCGCAATCACAGGTCGTGAAGCTCTCGAACGAGACCACCACGACGATGTGGGCGCACCCCGGATCCACGAGCCTGATCCGTTACCGGCCCTCGCGCAAGAGCCGCGCCTTCCGCAGGCTGCACCTCACCACCGAGGACGGCTTCCCGGAGATCTACATCGCGCTCGCGAGGACGGTGGACCAGTACGGCACCCAGTGGGTGCAGATCCGCGTGCCGATGCGGCCCAACGGCAGGACCGGCTGGGTGCCGCGTGACGCTCTCGGCCGCTTCAACACCGTGCACACGCAGCTCGTGGTGGACCGCCACAAGCTGCGCGCCACGCTCTACAACAACGGGCGCAGGATCTGGAGCTCTCCGGTGGGCGTCGGGCGCCCGAGCATGCCCACGCCGGCCGGGCACTTCTACATCCGCGAGCGGATCAGGGCGCTTCAGCACAACACGATCTACGGCCCGTACGCATTCGGCACGAGCGATTACTCCACGCTCACCGACTGGCCGGGCGGCGGCGTTGTGGGCATTCACGGCACCAACGAGCCGCAGCTCATTCCGGGCCGCCCGTCGCACGGCTGCATCAGGCTGCCGAACAACAAGGTCGCGCAGCTCTGGCACCTGTTGCCGCTCGGCACGCCGCTCCGCGTCCTGTAGGCACACACGCACGCGCGGTCGCGCGAGGTTGACTTTCGCCGGCCACTCTGTTCGGATTGCCGCCGAGCCCTCAGGCGCCGTCTGCCACGGAAGAGGGACCCTCCGGACTCGCACATTTTCAGGAGGCTCCGAATGAGAAGCAGATCAGGTCGCGCGCTGCTTGCCGCAGCCGTGGCGATCGTCATTGCAGGGGTTGGCATCGTGAGCAGTGCCCAGGCCGACACGACGATCCCTGGCCTCAACGGCAGGATCGCGTACACCACCAACGCGGCCGAGACGCAGTTCCTCGACTCGCCCACCACGAGGCAGGTGAAGTGCGCCACCTTCCCGACGCCGCTCGCCTCGCTCTTCCTCGCTGACTTCACGAACTCCGTCCTGTTCCCGTTCAACTCGCTCAGCTGCGAGGCCGAGATCGCCACCATCAATCCGGACGGAACCGGCTTCGCGCAGGTGACGAACGACACGACAGATCCGGTGCAGGACGACGCTCCGGCCTGGCTGCCGCAGGACGGGTCAAAGATCGCCTACCAGAGCCTCCGGAACGAGGACGGCTGCCAGCCGTTCCTTGCCCCGAAGGGCGTTCTCACCAGCGCCTGCCTATGGAACATCTGGTCGATCGCGCCCGACGGCACCGGAAACACCCAGCTCACCGGCCTGACGACCGATGTGTTGCAGGCGCAGCACCCGAGTTTCTCGCCAGACGGCTCGCGAATCGCGTTCGAGGCGCTCAACCCGAGCCTGATCAAGGGCGCGACCACGCGGGACTTCGGCGTGTCCGCGGGCATCGAGGATCTGTCCCACGCGGGGCAGGCGATCTTCACGATGCCGGCGGGCGGTACGACCACTGGGACTCCGACCCAGGTCGAGCCGTCGAGTGAGGTTGGCTTCCTGGGCGACAGCTTCGTGTCCGACTTCCAGCCGACGTTCTCGCCGGACGGCACGAAGATCGCCTTCACGCGCCTGACGGTGACGAACATCACCCCGACCGCGGCTTCCAAGGTGGCGCTGCAGGAGTTCAGCTTCAGCAGCAGCATCTACGTCGCCCCGGCCGCCGGCGGCCCTGCCACCGCTGTGGAGACCACGCCAGACTGCACGGTGTCGCTGCCGTTCGCGACCGCGCCCTCGCGGGCCGCGACGCCACGCGGGTCGGTGCAGATGTGCGTGTGGGATTCCACGCCCGCCTGGTCGCCGGACGGCAGCAAGCTCGCCGCTACCCGGACCACGTTCCCGTCGTTCTTCCTGTCACCTGTCGCGCCGGCCCAGAAGGGACTGGTGGCGGTCGGCGAGGACGCGGACATCATCGCGTTCAACTCCTCCGATGGAAGCGGCCTCGCGGACCTGAGCAAGGTGGTCGAGCCCGCTGACTGCAACACGACGATCGACTCGGGCACCACCTGCGCGCTGGACGAGAAGCCGGCGTGGTCGCCCGACGGCACGAAGATCGCCTTCTTCAGCAATCGCGACAGCAGCGGCCTGTTCCCGATCACGCAGTGCGAGCAGGAGGACGCGGCTCTCTGCGATGACGAGATCTGGACGATGAACGTCGACGGCACGTCGCCGTTCCAGGTGACGACGAATGATGTGAACGACATCAATCCGGACTGGCAGCGGATTCCGCCGCCGCCGGCGCCGCCGGTCACGCCTCCCGTGACGCCGGCGGCTGTGCCGCCGAAGATCGGTGTCGCGGGTGTGCGGCGTGCGTGCGTGTCGAAGGCGTTCCACGTGCGCTTCCACATCGCCACGACCTCGAGCAGCGTGAAGAGCGTTGTGGTGAAGCTCGATGGCAGGCGGATCAAGTCCACGTCGAAGGGCAGCTTCACGTTGAGCATCAACGCGAAGAAGCTGAAGTCCGGCCGTCACCGCCTGACCATCAGGGCGACCGACTCGAACGGCCACGTGACGACGACGCACAAGTCGTTCAGCGTGTGCAAGGCGGCAAAGCCGCGCAGGCGGACGGCCCCACGCTTCACGGGCTGACGTCCAATTAGTCAGAAGGATTACGGAGCGGCGCTTGTTAGCGCCGCTCCGTCTTTCTGGACGTATTGACAGGACCTCGAAGTCGTGTTCCGATGGGCGTGCGACAGCCGGCGCTTCCAGGCCCCCACCCTTGGTGAACGCCAGGCCGTCCGTTCCGGACTCGTCAAGCAGGAGGCTAACCCCAGATGAAACGTAGGCGCAGCCGTGCGCTGCTAGGAACAACCATTGCCGCGGCAATGGCGACGGTCGGCCTCGTAGCCGGCCCGGCGCAAGCCAACACAACCCTTCCCGGACTGAACGGGAAGATCGTCTTCACCAGCACCCGGGATTTTCCGGCAACCCTCGACTCGCCGCTCAAGGGTCTGACCCAGGCTTGCGGGGACAGCAACGAGGACTCTGACTGCCGCCTCGAGATCTATTCGATGGATCCGGACGGGAACAATCCCACCCGGCTGACGAACAACACGTCGGGCGACGACAGCGCAGCGTGGCTGCCGGCCGACGGTTCGAGCATCGCCTTCCAGAGCGACCGCGCCGACGACCCCACCACCTGCTACGAGCAGGGCTGCGACTACGACATCTGGTCGATGCACGGTGACGGCACCTCGCCCACCCGGCTCACAAGCGGGACCAACGACCAGACTGATCCCAGCTACTCGCCGGACGGGGCGAGCATCGCTTACGCGGAGGACAACCCGGACGCCCTGTTGGCGGCCAACCGGCTTCTCATCTCCGGACCGACCGAGATCTTCACGATGCCGGCCGGCGGCGAGAGCGTGGGCACGCCGACCCCTCTGCTTCCCGCGGGTCAGACGGGCGTAATCGATGCGAACACCATCGCACTCGATGCCTACCCGACCTACTCGCCTGATGGCACCAAGGTGGCGTTCACTCGCCTGACGATCCAGTTTGTGCCGGCGCCCGCGGCGGGCGACAAGCTCGGTGGCACCCTGGAGACGTTCGACATCCGCACGTTTGTGGCGCCGTCGAGCGGCACCGGACCGGCCACCCCGGTGGAGACCTATCCGGTGTGCGGCAACCCGGCGATCAGCGCGCCGGACGCCATTCAGACGCTCTCGCGTGCGTTTGCCTCCGGCAACGCCGCTGCGCTTCGCAGCGCGCTCAAGGACCGCCTGCTCATTCCGGGCTGCACGTTCGACGCGCAGCCGGCGTGGTCCCCGGACGGGAGCAAGATCGCGGTCTCGCGCCTGAGCAGCGAGCTGGCCCCAGCGTCCGCTTCGCGCCTGGGACCCGTATCCACGTTCGACTTCGGCGACATCGTTGTCATCCCCGTTGCCGACCCGGCGAACGAGACCAACGTGAGCAACGTCGGCGAGCCGGTGGACTGCAACACGGACACCTCGGGCTCGGAGCAGTGCTCCCAGGACACCGCCCCGGCGTGGTCGCCCGACGGGACGAAGATCGCCTTCCAGAGCGATCGCAATGCCCCTGACGGCGGCTACGACCCGAGCGCGTGCGACTCGGATCCCGCCGCGTGCGACTACGAGATCTGGACGATGAACGCGGACGGGTCCGGGCTCACGCAGCTGACCAACAACGCGTTCGACGACACGAACCCGGATTGGCAGCGGATCCCGCCGCCGCCTCCGCCGGTTCAGCCCGTCACGCCTCCGGCTCAGCCGGCGGTCGCGCCGAAGGTCGGTGTGGCCGGCGTGCGGCGTGCGTGCGTGTCGAAGGCGTTCCACGTCCGCTTCCGGATTGCCACGACGTCCAGCTCGGTGAAGAGCGTCGTCGTGAAGCTCGACGGCAGGCGGATCAAGAAGACGACCAAGCGCAGCTTCACGCTGACGATCAACAGCAAGAAGCTGAAGGCCGGGCGTCACCGCCTGACGATCACGGCCACGGACAGCAACGGTCGGGCGACCACCACGCGCAAGTCGTTCAGCGTGTGCAAGGCCGCGAAGCCGCGCCGCAAGTCGGCGCCGCGCTTCACCGGCTGAGCGTTGTCGGGCGCAACCCAAGTCCGAGAGGGGCGGCGCTTCGGCGCCGCCCCTCTTTGCTTGACAGTCACGGTGGCGCGTGTTCCCATGGAACCCGGACTCGCAAGTGATCGCTGCTAGGGACATCTTCAGGCGCGCGCGTCGTGCTGCGCCGCTGATCGCTGTTGCCGCGCTGCTCGCGCTGCCGTCGCTCGCACGTGCGGGCGCTCCGGCGCCGCTCCTCCCGGACCTCGTGCAGGTGCCGCCGCCCCTCAGCTCGATCAAGGTGGCGCAGGATCAGAACGACCACTGGGTGGTTGAGTTCAGCTCGGTGGTGGGCAACATCGGCGACGGGCCGTTCGAGATGGACGGCACGGGGCCTGGGTACGCGGACATGACCGCCTACCAGGTGGCCTGGACCTCGTCCGACGACTCCACCACGCCGTACACCTTTCCCGATCCGATCGGCACGGTCCACTACGAGGACGTGGAGGTGAACCACAATCACTGGCACTTCACGCCTCTCGACGAATACCAGCTGCGCACCCTCGACGGATCGAAGGTGGCCTCGGACCGCAAGGAGGGGTTCTGCCTCGTCAACAGCGTCCTCGTTCCGGGCTTCGCGGGCGTGCCCGGGGATGGGAACCAGTTCACGATCGGCAGCACCACGGAAGGCACGTACTTCTGCCGTCAGGGCCACCCTGAGGCCACCGAGATCAGGGAGGGGATCTCCGTCGGCTGGGGGGACGTCTACACAGGCTTCAACGGCGGGACCGATATCGATCTCACCGGCGTGCCGGCGGGGCGCTACTACCTGGTGCAGAAGGTGAACGACACGCGGAAGGTGCACGAGCTCAACTACGACAACAACGCCTGGTCGGCAACCGTGGACGTGGCGTGGCCGAGCGGCCCGGATGGCGCACCCATCGTCAAGGTGCTCAACTCCTGTCCGAACTCGGAGACGTGCCCCTACACGGACCCGCCACCGCCACCTCCGCCACCGCCGGCCGCCCCTGACACCACGGCGCCCAAGCTCCTTCTCGGCGGCGCCACCCGCCAGCGCTTCCTGCGCGGTCGCGCGATCTACGTGTACGCCAAGTGCGACGAGGTCTGCACCATCAAGGCGTCGGGGCGCATCGCGGCGCTGCAGGTGGCGAGCTCGCTCCGCACCACCTCGGCCAAACTCACGTTGCGCCCCGGTGTGCGCACGAAGGTCAAGCTGCCCATCTCAGCCCGCACGCGGAAGATCATCAACCGTCAGCTCAAGCGGGGAGCGCGCGTGGTGGTGCGCGTGTCCCTCATCGCGACGGACTCCGCCGGCAACCCCACGGCCACGCTGCACCGCACGCTCACGCTTCTTCGCCGCGGCTAGATGTTGCTGAAGAAGTTCAGGCCGAGGCTGTCGAGCCAGGACAGCGCCTGATTGTTGAGCCGCGTGAGCTCGTCGGTGAACAGCAGCACGCCCATCGCCATCAGGATCGCTCCGGACACCACCGTGATCACTCCGTAGTGGTTGCGGAAGAAGCGGAAGAACCCCGTCACCCGCGTGAACGCGAGCGCGCTGAGCACGAACGGCACGCCGAGCCCGAGTGAGTAGAAGGCGAGCAGCACGCCGCCCTTCGCCACGGTGGCCTGAGTGCTGGCCGCGGTGAGGATCGCCCCGAGCGTCGGGCCCGTGCATGGAAGCCATGCCACGGCGAAGGCGAGGCCGGCGACCACGGGGCCGCCGGTGGACGCGCGCGAGAGCAGCGACTCGGGCCGCCACTCGCGGTTGAGCAGCGGTACGAACAGGGTGCCGATGAACAGCAGCCCCATGGCGAAGATCACGATGCCGGAGATGTGGCGGATGAGCAGCCGGTGCTCCGCGAGCGTGCGGCCGACCCCCGTGGCCGTCATCCCGAGCGCGACGAACATCACGGTGAAGGAGAGGCAGAAGAGGAGCGCGGGGCCGATCACGCGGCGGCGGTTCTGCCCCTCCTGGAGCTCGGCGAACGACACGCCGGAGATCGCCGACAGGTAGCCCGGAACGAGCGGGAGCACGCAGGGCGAGATGAAGGACACGAAGCCCACCGCGAAGGCTGCGATCACCGTCGTGTTCACGCCATCTGCCGCTATCAGGTGCATCGTCAGGGCTCTTCGGTCAGAGGTCGTAGCGCTCGAGGTCCGAGCGTAGGCGGGCTCCGTCGCCAGCGCCACCGGGCGCTTTGCCGGCGGCCACGGGCAGCGGGTCGTTCTGGCCCGCGGGCCGCGTGCGGCGCCAGCGCCTGACCGCGAACGCGATGGCGATGGCGGCCAGCACGACCGCGAGTCCGGGAACGATCCACACGGCGAGGTCGAATCCCTTGTCCGGAGGGCTGGCGAGCACGCGCGAGCCATATTGCGCCACGAGCGCCGCCTTGATCTGGCTCTTCGTCTCGCCACGGTCGATCAGCGCGCGGATGAAGGCCCGCTCGCGGTCGGCCTGGGGGGAGTCGGACACGTTGAGGGTGGTGCCGCACACGAGGCACATCACCTCGTCCTCGATGTCGCTCAGCGACGCGCGGTGGGGCAGCGCTGCAGACGCGGCCGGCGCGCTCACGAGCACGGCGGCGAGGACGGCTATGAGGGCAGTTCTTCTCACGACTTCTTAGCGAGCAACGGGAGCACGCTCTTACGCATGAACGCGTCGTCAACCACGCCGCGGCGCGCGGCGGCGATCCTGCCGTCTCTCCCGATTACGAACGACTCCGGGTAGGCGAGGATCCCGTAGGCGGTCTGCGAGGCTCCGCTCCCGTCGCGGAGGATCGGATAGGTGAGCTTGTACTTGTTGACGAACGCGCGGGCGTCGCTCGCCACGTCGAGCACGTCAACCCCAAGCACTGTCCCGCCCTGGCTCTTGATCCGCTGCTGCCAGCGCTCGAGCAGCGGCGCCTCCTGGCGACACGGGTCGCACCAGGAAGCCCAGTAGTTCAGCACCACCACCTTGCCGCGATAGGCGGCGAGTGACGACTTCCCCGGCCCATCGAGCGTGGGCAGCGACGGAGTGGGAGCCACCTTGTTGACGAGCGTGCTCTCGGGGGGTTCTGTCGTCTTATTAGACGCGAGGCCGTAGCCCAGCAGCGCGACGAGCGCCAGCGCGGCGATGAGCACGATGAGCGGGATGGGGGAGAGAAGGCGCTTCACGAGAGCCGTCTCTAGGGTAATCCGGCGGCGCGAGAGAGGGGCCGCGCGGCGGTTCGCGGCCTGACCTGAGCCGGGCTAGACTGGGCCCTCAGCGCGGACGTAGCTCAGTTGGTAGAGCGTCGGCTTCCCAAGCCGAAGGTCGCGGGTTCGAGGCCCGTCGTCCGCTTCACGTAAAAACCCCGCAAAAGCGGGGTTTTCTGCTTGCTGGACCCAAACGGGGAGGGCGAAAAAATGGGGAGGTGCAAACAAAAGTGCAAACAAGTCGTCCGGCCGCGGTCGCGCCATCCCCATCCTGACTCCATTCGGCAAGGGCTAGGTTCGCGCTTGATGCGCCCATGCCGGCCCGCGGTTCCACGAGGCGCTGGGTCACTCGGTGCCTGGGCTCGGGTTCAAGAGCGCGCTATCAACTCGACCCGCCTCGTCACTTCCACCCTGCCGCGCGGAGCCCGGGGCGAGATGCGGGCTCGCTTGTAGCCTCGGCGTTGTCCGCGTGGCGATGTCTTCTCAGCCGCGCGCCGGACCTCGTTCGACTTCTCGGAAGAACCGGAGCGCATCGCCCATTTCCTCCGCGGCAGCCGCGCCGCCGCCGGCAATTGTCTCCAAGTTTCGCTCCACAGCCGCGGCGAGGCGCTGCGCTGCAAGCACGCGCACCGAAAGCGTCCCCGCGACCGCTGCGGCACGCAGGACCGCCTCGCGCTCCCAACGCTGAGCGCGCCGCCGTTCCGCGCGCAGCGCCTCGCGTTCACGCACAAGCATGACCCGTAGCGTGGCTAGCTCGTTCGCCGGATCAGACCCACCCTTATGAGAATCCTCACCGTCGCGCACGTCGAAACCCTACGCTCACGACCGGCGTCACGTCGCCGTGGTCG
>DASUWY010000020.1 GCA_036378175.1 Thermoleophilaceae bacterium | reverse complement strand
GCACGAGTTCGAGGAGGCGCACCTCCCGGGTGCGATCCACGTCCCGCGGGGGCACCTCGAGACGCGCATCGAAGGCGCCGTCAGCGACCGCTCGCAGCCGGTCGTCCTCTACTGCGCGTCCGGCAACCGCTCGGCCTTCGCGGCCCAGACGCTTCAGGAGCTGCTCGGCTACGAGGACGTCGCGTCCATGCGGGGCGGCATCACCCTCTGGAAGGACCGCGGCTACGACGTCGAGGTCCCGCGCGCGCTCACCGCCGAGCAGCGCGAGCGGTACTCGCGCCACATGCTCGTCCCGGAGATCGGGCTCGAGGGGCAGATGAAGCTGCTCGACGCGAAGGTGCTGCTGCTCGGCGCCGGCGGGCTCGGCTCACCGGCCGCGCTCTACCTGGCGGCCGCGGGCGTCGGAACGCTCGGCATCGTCGACAACGACGTGGTCGACCTCTCCAACCTCCAGCGCCAGGTCGCCCACTCGGACGACCGCATCGGCATGCCCAAGGTCGACTCCGCGGAGATCGCCATCAAGGAGATCAACCCGGACGTGAACGTCGTGAAGTACCAGACGCGCCTCGACGCCTCCAACATCATGGAGATCATCGAGGGCTACGACGTGATCGTCGACGGTGTGGACAACTTCCCAACGCGCTACCTCCTGAACGACGCGACGGTGCGCCTCGGCATCCCGGTGGTGTCGGCCTCCATCCTCGGCTTCGACGGGCAGCTCTCGGTGTTCGCTCCGCACGAGGGCCCGTGCTACCGCTGCCTGTATCCCACGCCTCCGCCGGCGGAGCTGGCTCCGTCCTGCGGCGCCAACGGCGTGCTGGGCGTGCTGCCGGGCACCATGGGGCTGCTCCAGTCCACCGAGGTGATCAAGCTGATCGTGGGCAGCGGCGAGCCGCTCATCGGTCGCCTGCTCCTTTACGACGCGCTCGCCGCCAGCTTCACGGAGCTGAAGGTGCGCCGCGATCCGGACTGCCCGGTGTGCTCGCGCGATCCGAGCGAGATCTCGGACGACGAGATGGGCGTCTTCCCGGACTACGAGGCGTTCTGCGCCGCGGCCGGTTAGTAGTCTCCGGGACCTCGTGAGCACCGTAAAGATCCCACCGGTCCTTCGCTCGTCCACGGGCGGGGAGAAGGAAGTGTCCGTGGACGGGGGCAACGTCGGCGAGGTGCTGCGCTCGCTCGCCGAGCAGCACCCCGCCACCGAGAGCCAGCTCTTCTCCGAGAGCGGCGAGCTCAACCGCTACGTGAACGTCTACGTGAACGACGAGGACGTCCGCGTGCTTCAGGGGCTCGAGACCGCCGTGGGTCCGGACGACACGCTCGTGATCCTGCCGGCGATGGCCGGCGGTCGCTAGGCCTCAGGTCCCGTAGCAGAACGACGGCGGGCAGCGCAGCTTGCGCAGCCGCGCCACGGCCTTGCGCGCGATCGCCGTGGCCCGGTGAGCGTCGGTGTGACTGCCCTCCTTCACGTCGGACGTGGACTCCGTCACCTCCCCGGTGACGCGTCCCAACCGGAAGGCGACGTTGCTGTTGCACGAGTCGAGCCAGGCCTCGTCGCCAAGGCCGCTGCCGGGCAGGAACTGGTTCGGCGGGTCGACGCAGAGCTCGAAATCGGCCACCGGGCCGCCTTGGAGATACTCCTTCGCGGCCTTCACGGTCTTGAAGCCGTAGAGCTCGAGCCCCGCCTGGTCGATGGGGCCGGACCGCCAGCCGCAGCCCGTGGGGTCGTTGGCGCTGCGCTTCATCGTCCGTCCCATGATGGCGCTCACCTGGTGCGTGGTCACGAGCTGGCACGCGCGCTTGAGCGGCGGCTTGCCGGCATGCGCAGTTCCGGCCAGGGCCAGGACCACCGTCAGGAGCGCCGTCACCTTCACGTGCCTACTCTCTCACGCCGGATGGCAACGCTCTACTTCGCATACGGGTCCAACATGGCGAGCTCGCAGCTCGCCGCGTGGGGCACCGAGCACCGCGCGCTCGGGCCGGCCGAACTGCGAGATCACCGGCTCGCCTTCCTGCGCCGCTCGATCCGCTGGCAGGCGGGCGCCGCGGACATCGTCCGCGCCCGCGGCGAGTCGGTATGGGGAGTGCTTTGGGAGCTTCCGTTCGGGGCGGCCGAGCTCGACCGCAAGGAGGCCGCGGGTGACGCCTACCGCCGCCGCGCGGTGGAGGTTCTTCACGCGGGCGAGGCGGTCACAGCCATGGCCTACGAGGTGATCGAGAAGGAGCCTGAGGAGGTGCCGCCGCGGCCCGAATACCTCGATCTGATGCTCGCCGGCGCGCGCGAGCACGGCCTTCCCGAGGCGTGGCTCGCACGGCTTCAGGCCATATCTGTGTCCAACGGCGGTTGACCCGGCTTCGGTCCGGGCACCACCCATGACGATGCCCGACGTGGGGCCGCTGCGGCGGGCGTTAGCTGCGCGGCCCCGGCTCTTTGTGGTACTACACTTTTTGAAGCGATGATCGAGCCCCACCTCGATAACCGCCCGTGCGGGGGGAAGTACGGCGACATCGTCCAGGCGATCGGCCACACGCCCCTGGTCGAGCTCAAGCGGCTGTCGCCGAAGCCCGGCGTTCGCATCTACGCGAAGCTCGAGAGCTACAACCCCACGGGCTCCGTGAAGGACCGTGTGGCACGGTCCATGATCGAGGATGCGGAGGAGCGCGGCGCGATCTCGCCCGGGCAGACCATCCTCGAGCCGACGTCGGGCAACACCGGCATCTCGCTCGCCATGATCTGCGCCCGCAAGGGCTATCCGCTCAAGGTCGTGATGCCCGACAACGTGACGCAGGAGCGCACCCAGCTCCTTCAGATGTACGGCGCGGACATCGTCTACTCGCCCGGCGAGCAGGGCTCGAACGGCGCGGTGGCGATGGCGCTCGAGATGGCGGAGTCCGACTCCTCGTACTACATGCCCTACCAGTACGGCAACGAGGCGAATCCGCTCGCGCACTACCACGGCACCGCACTCGAGATCCTCGAAGAGCTCGACGAGGTGACGGCGTTCGTGGGCGGCCTCGGAACCGGCGGCACGCTGATGGGCAACGCGCGGCGGCTCAAGGAGGAGGATCCCGACACGAAGATCATCGCGGCGGAACCCCTCCAGGGCGAGCTCGTGCAGGGGCTGCGCTCGCTCGCTGACGGCTACATCCCGCCGATCATCGACCTCTCGCTGCTCGACCGCAAGATCTTCGTCTCGAACGCCGACGCCGTGGTCTGGACGCGCAAGCTGCTCCACGAGGAGGGCCTGTTCACCGGCGTGTCGGCGGGCGCTGTGGCGTCCATAGCCGTGCGCGTGGCAAACGAGCTCGACGATGGCAACGTCGTCTTCATCGTGCCCGACGGGGGCTGGAAGTACCTCAGCTCGGGCGTCTACACAAAGCCGCTCGACGAGCTCGATCTAGACTCAGCCTCATTCTGGTAGCCCACCGAAGCCCAGCATGCGCGCGCTGATTCGCCGCGGACGGTCGAACTCGCTCGTCGAGCTCGTCGTGCTCGTGGCCGTGGCGTTGTTCCTCGCGCTCACCGTGCAGGCGTATGCCGTCAAGCCGTATCGCATCCCCAGCGGGTCGATGGAGCCCACGCTCACGATCGGCCAGCGCGTGATCGTCGACAGGCTCACTCACAGGCTCGGTGCGAGCCCCCACGTGGGCGACATCGTGGTGTTCAACCCGCCGGCGGGTGCGGACGAGGAGCGTTGCGGGATGGCCGGGCAGGGCGAGGGCACGTCGTCTCCCTGCTCTCTGCCGGTGGCGCAGAAGGCGCACGAGACGTTCATCAAGCGCGTGGTGGCCGTCGGCGGCGACACGATCTCGATCCGCAACGGGCACGCGATCCGCAACGGCAAGCTCGCGTCCGAGGCCTTCGCGGCAAGCTGCGGCGGCGGGCCGGACTGCAACTTCCCGCACGCCGTGAAGGTGCCCAAGGGCTACGTCTTCATGATGGGCGACAACCGCGGCGAGTCTGACGACAGCCGCTTCTGGGGCCCCGTGCCGGTGTCCTGGGTGATCGGGCGGGCGGTGGTCACCTACTGGCCCCCGGATCGAATCGGAACCCTCTAGCCGCTGCAAACCGTCGCTGGCCGGCGTCCTCGGGCTTCGGCGTATTACTCATACGCCTTCAGCAGTGCGTCCTTGGCCAGCTCGGTTTCGCGGCTAAGGATTCACTCAGGAGGGCCGGGGAGGTTTTCCCTGGGCTCTTGTTCGTGCTCGCCGCTGATTGCGTCCTTGAATTCGCGCATCCCCTTGCCCACCGAGCGGCCAACCTCTGGCAGCCGCTTGGGGCCGAGCACGATGAGCGCGATGATCAGCACGACGATCAGCTCGAGCGGACCAACGTTCGGCATGGTTTCCCACGATAGAGGCTCGAGATAAGGACGGCGCCGGCATCACTAGCCTTCGCGGTCATGCGGATGACGAAGGCGCAATGGGACGAGCTCGTGGCGCACGCGCGCGAGGACGCGCCGAACGAGTGCTGCGGCTACATGCGGATGGATGACGGGCGCGTGGCGGAGACGGTGAGGGCGAAGAACCTGCGCGAGTCGCCGTACGGGTACGAGCTCGACCCGAAAAGCCTCTTCGCGGTGAACGACCTCGACGACGAGGGACACGGCGTGGCCATCTACCACTCGCACCCGCGCAGCCTCGCGGAGCCGTCCCAGACGGACATCAACCTGGCCCACTACCCGCACTGGCTCTACCTGATCGTCTCGCTCGCGGGCGAGCCGGAGGTGAGGGCCTGGCGGATCAACGACGGTCGTGTCGAGGAAGAACCCATCGACGTCGAGTAGTCACGCGCTCGTGTGCCCGTCGTGCGGGCGCGAGTTCTATGCGGACGCCCGCTTCTGCGACCGCTGCAAGATGCCGCTGGTGCCGCCCGGCGAGGTGATCGAGGAGCCCCGCAGCGAGGCGCACGAGCGCGCGCGCAAGGTCGACCCGCGCTACACCCGCGGGCCGCTCGTGCGCGTGGCCGGGGCATCGCAGCAGCCGGAGGCGGAGATGATCCAGTCGCTCTTGCTCGACCAGGGCGTGCCGAGCGTGGTGCGTCGTTCCGCCGGCTTCGACGTGCCGGACTTCCTGGCCGCGGGGCCGCGCGACATCCTGGTGCCGGAGTCGGGAGCGGAGACGGCGCGCGAGACGCTCTACGGCGCGGGCCTCGGCGCTGGAGTGGCCAGGTCGAGCCGGCCGGACCCGCGCCAGGTGGCCCTCGTGGTGGCGGGGATCTTCGCCGGGGGCGGAGTCATCGCGCTCGTGGCTTGGGCGATCTCGCAGATCGCCTGATCCTCACGTGCGGCTGAAGAGGGCGCAGCCCCGGCTCGGCGATCCGGCGTAGAGGAAGCGCCAGGGTCCGAGCGTCGCGAGGCGGCGCAGGTGGACGAGCTTCGCAAGGCCGGGATAGGGGAGCCCGGCGCGCGCCACGATGAGGCCCGGAGCCCGCGGCGTGCCGACGCGGTCGGGCGAGATGCCGAGGTCCCAGGCCACCTGCGGCGCCGCCCAGGCATCCACCGCCACGTGGCCGCAGCCGAGCAGCCGGCGGCCGCCGCCGGCATCGGCCAGGGCGTCGTCGAGGGCGCTCACGTTGCGCGCGTACCAGGCCGCGTGGCCCACGCCCGCCGACAGCGCTGGCACGCCCTGCCCGGCGAACAGCACGAGCACGACGGCCGTCGCAGCCGCCGCCGCTCGGCGCAGCGGCCGCTTGCCCACCGCGGACACCATCTGCACCAGCCCAATCGCGCCCAGCACCACGCCCGCGGCGGCGGCCGGTAGAAGGAAACGCGGGAGCTGTAGGTGCGGATAGCCGCGCAGCAACAGGAACGAGCTCGCGGCGAGCCACGCCCCCGCGAAGCCGGCGAGCGAAAGAACGAGGCGGTCGCGCCGCGCCACCGCGAGCGCCGTGCCGGCAACGGCGCCTGCCGCGAGTGGCACGCTCACCTGAGCGACCCACGCGCGCAGCGGCAGGCTGATCACCGACGCGAGCGGAAGGCGCTGGCCGGTGGCGCGGGCGAGCTTGGCGCCGTGAAACGGGTCGCCCGAGCCGAGCCAATCGCCGCCCAGCCACAGGATCGGGACCGCAGCCAGGGCGGCCGCGGCGAAGCCGAGATCCGTTCGCGTGCGCGGCGTGTAGATCGCGGCGTAGAGGACGGCCGGAGCGAGTGCCTCGGGCCGGTCGAGCGCCGCGAGCGCGAGCAAGGCGACCACAGCTCGCCGGCGCCCGGAGCGGTGCAGCAGGAGCGCGCCAAGGACGATGGCGATCGTGAGCGGCTCGGAGCGACCGTCGATCGCCAGCGTGATCCATCCCGGCGACAGCACGAGGGCGGCGGCGGCGATCGCGCCGGCCGCATGGCCGGCCATTCGTCGTGCGAGGACGTACGCGAGACCCACCCCCGTGAGCGCGGCGAGCCGTTCGATCGCCAGCCACAGAACCGGCGCGGCGCCGCCGGTGAGCGAGAGCGGCACGGCGAACAGAAATGGGAGCGGCTTCCAGGACGGATACGTGAGCGTGCTGAACGCGGCTCCCGAGCTCGTGACCTCACGGCCCCACAGCAGCCAGCCCTGAGGATCGAACTGAACAACGCGATCGAACACGAGTGAGACGGCCACGATGGCAATCGCCAGCGCGACTGCCAGCGGCGCGACGCGTCTTTCCACGCCCATCACGCTACCCCGCCGCTTCCAGCGGCACACCGAATCCGAGGCGATGTCAGACCAGGCACGGGGGCTGGGTCAAGTCCGTGCGGGCGGCGTATCCAGATAAGAGCACGCGCATTCCCCCGATATGGAAGGACGCAACATGTTCACGCTCCTGTGTGGCACCGGCGCGCTGTCGGCCAGCGCATTCGCCGCCACTCTCTGGGTGCCGGGAAGCTGGAAGGCGGTGACGATGGGGATCTGGCTGGCCGCCGCGCTTGCCGGCCTGGGGGAGGCGATCGCCATTGTCGTTTCCGCGCAGGCTCCGCCGCGCCGGCCGCGGGCGCTCCGGAATCCGAAGCCGGTGGTGGTCGAGGCTGCGAAGCACGAGGAGCCGAGGCAGCGGGCCGAGGGTCCCATCGACGTGCTCGCGGGCGTGCCGGCCATGTGAGAGCTAACGCTGCGACTCCGCCGCGTGCGGCAGCAGGTCCTCGAGGCGCAGTGTGTGCGCCGGCGCATGATCGACCGCGATCTCGGTCGTGATGCCGAGATCGCGGTCCACGTGCACGAGCTCGCCGGGCTCGAGATTGCGCCAGGCGGCGTCCTCGTCCATCTGCTCGGTGGCGAACACCACCGCGCGGCAGCCCGCGAGCGCGCCCGAGCGCACGCGGATCCGGCCAGCCGCGCTCGCGCCGTCGAAATGCCGCGCCCCGCTCGGGCCGCCCTCGGCACGCTCGAGCATCAGCAGGTCGTGGGTGTCGGGATAGCGCAGCGCCCACATGTCAGTGCCGGTGGTGAGCAGGCAGTTGAGCGCATAGAGCGGGAGGTTGGCGGCCACCCAGCGCGCGGCCGCGGCGAGGCCGGCTCCGGGGTCGCCGCCGTTCGCATCGGTCTCCTTCATGGCGAGTGCGAAGAAGCGCTCCGAATCCGTGTCGCCGCGGACAAGCCGGCGGTAGTCGCCGAGTCGCTCCTCCAGCACGTGGAGGCCCTCGATGTGCCCGTTGTGAGCGAACGTGCGCCCGTCGTGCTCAAAGGGGTGCGTGTTCTCGGGAGCGACCTTTCCGGTGGACGCGTACCGGACGTGCGCCAGGAACGCCGGGGACTCCCGCTCCTTCGCCTCGCGCGCGAACTCCTCGTCCTCGTACGCGGCCACCGGCCGCTTCTCCACCTCGACCTCCGGGTGGTAGGTGGCCAGGCCGTAGCCGTCCGGGTTCTGCCGGCTCTGCTGGGCGAGCGAGTCGGGCGCCTCGAGCAGCCAGAACGTCGCCTTCACCGGCTCGGTGCCTGTGGCGAGGCCGAACAGGCGGCACATTCGCTGAGTCCTACCGGAAACTGTCTTGGAGTAGCCTGCCGCCCCATGGACTTCACTCCCACTCCGCAGGTCGAGAGCCTGCTTGAACGCATCAAGGAGTTCAACGAGGAGCACGTCTTCCCGGTCGAGATGGAGCTGCTCAGGGCGCTCGACGAGGAGGTGACCGTACACACGCCGCGCGCGTATCCCCAGGGGCTCGTGGAGTTGCGCGAGCGCGCGAAGGGCGAGGGGTTGTGGAACCTCTTCATGCCGGACGAGCGCTACGGCGCCGGGCTCACCAACTGGGAGTACGGGATGCTCTGCGAGGAGATGGGCCGCAGCGTGATCGCGCCGATGGTCTACAACTGCTCGGCGCCCGACACGGGCAACATGGAGATCCTCGCTGAGCACGGCACCGGCGAGCAGGTGGAGCGCTGGCTGCGGCCGCTGCTCGAGGGCGAGATCCGCAGCTGCTTCTCGATGACCGAGCCGGACACCTCGGGGTCCGATCCCACGGGGCTTCACACGCGCGCCGAGCTGGACGGCGACGAGTGGGTGATCAACGGCCACAAGTGGTTCACGAGCGGGGCGGTGGGAGCGTCGATCGCGATCGCCATGGTGGTCACCGATCCGGATGCGGCGCCGCACAAGCGCGCGAGCATGATCCTCGTGCCCACCGACACGCCGGGCTTCAACCTCATCCGTCCGGTGCCGGTGATGGGCCACGACGGCGGCCCAGGTCACTGCGAGATCCGTTACGAGGACTGCCGGGTGCCGGCTGCGAACGTGCTCGGCGAGCGCGGTGCCGGCTTCAAGATCGCGCAGGACCGCCTCGGCCCCGGCCGCATCCACCACTGCATGCGAGCGATCGGTGGCGCCGAGCGCGCCTTCGAGATCATGTGCCGGCGCGCGAACGAGCGCGAGGCGTTCGGCGGCAAGCTCGCGGAGAAGCAGTTCGTGCAGGACTTCGTGGCGCGCTCGCGGATGGAGATCCACGGCGCTCGGCTGATGGTGCTGCACGCCGCCTGGAAGATGGACACCGAGGGCAAGCGGGCCGCGCGGCAGGAGATCTCGATGATCAAGGTGGTGGCGGCCAACGTGTTCATGGACGTGCTCGACCGCGCGATCCAGGTGCTCGGGGCGCTCGGCGTGTCCGACGACACGCCGGTGGCGGCCATGTGGCGCCACGGGCGGATGCTGCGCATCGCCGACGGGCCCGACGAGGTCCACAAGATGGTGATCGCGCTGCGCGAGCTGAACAGGTTCAAGGTCGAAGAGCCCCAGCCGGTCGCGTCGTGACTGTTGCCCCACCTGCATCAGCTCTCGGCCTTACCGACGAGCAGCGCCACTTCGTTGAGTCGATCCGCGACTTCTGCGCGCGCGAGTTCGGCACCACGGAGAAGCTGGCCGAGCTCACGGGCGGCTTCACCGACCCGCACAACCACGAGATCGCGAAGAAGATGGCCGAGCTCGGCTGGTACGGGCTCTGCATTCCCGAGGAGTACGGCGGCTCCGGCGGCACGTTCCTCGACGCCGTGCTCTTCCTCGAGGAGTTCACGCGCGGGCAGGCGCCGGTGGGCGCGTACGCGGTAACGCTCATCGTGGTGGGCGCGCTCAACCGCTTCGGCACCGAGGAGCAGAAGCGCGACCTGCTCGGGAGAGTGGCGGCCGGCGGCACGCTCGCGATCGCGATGTCCGAGCCCGAGTCCGGCTCGGACGTGGCGTCGCTCAAGACGAGCGCTGTGCGCGAGAACGGCGAATGGGTGCTGAACGGCTCGAAGATGTGGTGCTCGTTCGCCCACAAGGCGAGCCACGTCCTGATCGTCTGCCGCAGCGAGCGCACCGACAATCCCCACGAGGGCATGTCGATGATCCTCGTGCCGCGCGAGACCGAGGGCTTCACGATCACGCCGATCGAGACGCTCGGCGGCGAGGACACCAACGAGCTCCACCTCGACAACGTGCGGGTGCCCGAGGACGCGCTGCTCGGCAGCGAGGGCGCGGGCTGGATGCAGCTCATGGCCGGGCTGAACAACGAGCGGGTGATCCTCGGGGCCACCGCGCTCGGCCTCGCGCAGCGCGCGTTCGACGACGCTCTCGCCTACGCGAAGGAGCGGCGACAGTTCGGCCGCCCCGTCGGGACCTTCCAGGCGCTCCAGCACAAGTTCGCGGACATGGCCACCGACCTCACGCGCACGCGCCTGCTCGTGCACTGGGTCGCCCGGATGACGGACGAGGATCCGGGCCGGATGCTCCCGCAGGAGGCGTCGATGGCCAAGCTGGCGGCCACCGAGCTGGCCAAGCGCTGCGCCCTCGAGGGGCTGCAGATCATGGGCGGCTACGGCTACGCCACCGAGTATCCGATGGAGCGCCACCTGCGCACCGCGGTGGTGACCACCATCTACGGCGGCACCTCCGAGATTCAGAAGAACATCATCGCGAAGACGCTCGGTCTCTAGGAACCGGCACGCGCGTGGCGAGCTCGGTGAGGTAGCGCCGCCAGTGCGCCTCGATCTCGAAGCGGTGGGCGCCGAACGCGCGCTCGAGTGCCGGCACGGCGCCCTCCGGATTCAGCTCGGTGAGCAGTTCCACGCACGCGCGCTTGCCCTGCTCCCGCTCGAGCAGCCCGAACAGCGAGCCCCCGAGCAGCAGCGCATCGCGCGGGCGCGGCGGGAACGCGGAGCGGCCGCCCTCGTGCATGTAGCGCGCGATCGCCGGGCCGAGGAACTGCGCCTGGCCCGAGAGCCAGGTGGCCGCGCCCTCACAGAGCCACGCCCAGCGCAGGTAGCGGCGGAAGCTGCCAGGGTTGAACGGGGGAGGCAGGCGCTTGTTGTTCGCGCCCACGACGAGGTGTGCGTACTCGTGGAGCGGCGCGAGCGCCATGGCCTCGCGCGACCCCGGCACGTTCGACGCCCGCTCCTTCAACACGGCCGGCGACAGCACGTGGATCTCGCGCGACGAGAACCAGCCCGAGAAGTAGCGCCGGCTCGCGGGCGCCGCGGCGAAGCGCGCCAGCGGTAGCCACGGCTGTGCGAGGTAGAGCTGGAACGGGTCGGGGTGGATCACCACCGCCACGTCCCAGGGAGTGACCTCGAACAGCTCGCGCAGCCGCTCCCGGAACCCCTCGAGCTCGTCCAGCACGGCGGCGGCCTCCTCCGACCGCTCGCTCTCATGGCGAGCGGCGAAGGAGAGCGATTCGGTTTCCACCCACGGCACGCGCGTACTCTCGCACGCGCGCCTAAGCGCCTACTGCACGATCGCGAACCCGGTGACGAGGCAGGCAACCGAGCCGCCGAGCGGCTTGCCATGGTCGGGATTCGGGTCGCCGGAACCCGGGGGCGGATAGTTCGACGCCGACGCCAGGAAGTTCAGCTCCACCGTCTGCCCGCCCGGTTCGGTGTACATCACTCGACGCGTCTCGCCCTGTGTCGGCCCGAGGCTCACGGGGCTCTCGCCGATATTGAAGTCGTCGTCCTGGATGTCGCCGCCGTTGCCGAGTCCCTCGATGTCGGCGTGGTCGACCTTCGTGCTGGCGAGGATCCGCAGCTTGCCGGTGCCGTCACAGCTGGCGCTCAGCAGCAGCTTGCCGGTGTCGAGCAGCGTGGTCTCACCAGTGCCGGCCTGGGCGCGGAAGTCGATCTTCTGGTTCGACGGGCCGCGCGCGTAAGCGGATGCGGGCTGGCCGCCGAGCAGGGTGGCGTTGTTCGCGACATTGGCGCTGAGTGCCAGCGTCGCGCGCCTCGCCTTGCCGGCGCGGGTGGCGTACTTGGCACGCGTGGCGCGGGCGGCTTTCTTGGCGAAGGTGGCGCGCTTTGCGAACTTCACGACGCTGGTGACGGCCGTGGGGGCCGCGGCTGCGGTGGTGGCCCCGACCACGAGCGCGACGACCACGGCGGTGAACACGGGCGAGGTGAAACGGTGGGCGATGCGCCTCATTGGCGAGCCTCCTGCTGGACGGACGAGGGTGAGGGTTCCGGAGCCCTTGCGGGCGAACCCTCCATACCTACTTACTCACGGCGCATTGTGTCAATGCGCCTGGACATTTGATGGAGGTTAGCCGCCGCTAGCGGTGATTTTGCACTTCCACGACCTGCTGGAAGGTGGGCCGGTTGATCCACGGAATCAGCGGCTGCGTGACCGCGCCGAGCGGGCGGAAGTACACCTTGTCGAAGCACGTCTGGCTGTCCGGTTGGCCCTGCGCCGAGCAGACGTCGTCCTTGTAGAGGGACGAGGCGGGCGTCCGCGCGGCCTTGATCAGCGAGTTCAAGAGCTGGCTTCGGCACCCGCGAAGCATGCGTTTGCGTGACTGCCTGCCGGAGTGGCCGGCGCCGCAGTAGATGCGCGAGTACCTGCCGCGCTCGCGCCGCCCGAGCAGCCGACGCAGGTCCTTCGACACATAGCCCCACCAGCCGTCCTGGTAGGCCGAGCCGAGGTGCTGGCCCTCGTTGTTGGGCGGGTTGTCGAGCGAGATGATGTTCTCGAGCTTGCCGAACAGGTTGCTGCCGAGCACAGGCTCGAACTCGCCCTTCAGCCACAGCGGCCACCAGGCGTCCATGATGCGCACGGCGTCCGCGTTGTCGTAGCTGCCGTCCCTGTTGCGATCGATGCGGTGCGATCCGGACGCGTGCCAGGCCTTCAGCTCGGCGAGCGCGTGCGCGGCGGTCGCGTTCCTCGGCTTGCCGAGGAGCTTGAACGCGAGCGGCAGCAGCCGGTCAGCACGCATGTCCACGGTCCCGGCGTTCTCCATCGCGTTGATCACGCCGGCCAGCGTGGTCTTCTTGCCATGCGCCACCTGCGGCTTGAGGCTTTCGTCGAGCATCTGCGAGCGGTACACGGGCCCGTAGCCCCACTGGTTGTCGGCCGCGTGGAAGCCGGGCGCCTGCTTGTTGTTCCAGCTCGTCATCCAGTCCTGGTCGATCACCTGCGGATGCTTGCTGAAGGCGAGGTACCGCGCGGTGTTGAGCTGATCGTTGAAGCCCTTCCACAGCCACTTCTTCCTGCCCCACACCGGAAGGTCGTAGTTCGGCCCGCGCGGGCGCACCGGGTCGTTGCCGGAGTTGAAGTAGGCGGTGTGCTTGTTGTCGACGTAGAACCAGTTGAACGTGTAGCCCACCTTCGACATCGCCACCTGGAAGTCGTGCGGGCCGGTGACCTTGTTCGGATCGTTGATGTCCTTGAATCCGAGCGCGGAGTCCACCTCGTGGAAGTAGGTGGTGCGGTCCTTCACGTAGGCCACCGGCTTGCCCTTGATCGTGGCGCGGCCGGCCACGAGTCCAAGCGCGGTGCGCTGTGCCGTGAGGGTCTCGCTGCCGGCCGGCGTGGAGTCGGCGAGGTTGGGCGTCCAGCTGTTGTGCCGCGTGAGCGTCTCCATCTGGCGGCAGGCGCCCTTGTACAGGTAGTAGTTGGAGTTCACCGTCGGCTTGGCCCCGTTCGGCTCGCAGAGAGGCAGCGCCCACGTGTCCGAGATGTCGCTGCCGGCGGAGGTGGCGCTCCACGCGTAGTCGCGCCCGTGGCCGAGCTCCACGTAGAGGTTCACGCCCGGGAAGGCGGCGCCGCGAGCGTCGATGCCCGGCCCGTGCACGTCCTCCTCCATCAGGATCTCCGGGGCGAAGTACGCCACCTGCGGCCCGAACACGGCGAGCGGATGGCCGGACACCGAATGCGCGGCGGACACCACGAGCGCGTTCGAGTTCGCGTGCGGGAAGGCGAACAGGCCCTGCAGCCCGCTGGCGAGGCCGGAGCGGCTGGTGCTCGCCTGGCTCGCCGCCGAGGAGGAGTGGCTGATTCCCTGGCCGAGCGTGGTCTTCAACGTGCCCGGGTCCGGCAGCGCACGGCTGCCCCTGGCGGTCTTCTTCGCGTACCTGTCGTACGGGAACCTCTTGCCGGTGTGCACCGTGGTCGGCGCCTCGGGGTCATTTGCAGAGCGGAAGTCGCTCCACACCTTGGGCCCGCGCTTCCTCCCGAACCGCTTCAGCGCCGCCTCGTACACCTGCGCGGAAGCGAGTTCGTTGCCGCCGCCGTTGCCGAAGATGCCACCCACGAGCGAGGCGATGGCGATCAGGTCCTCGGGCTTGAAGTCCGTCGGGCCCTGAGGCTGGTTGATGGCGTCGTACTCGCCCGGCATCTTCAGCGGGTTGATCCGCGCTTCGGCGATGTACTGGTTGATGCCGGCGATGTAGTTGAGAACGTCCTGCTCCACCTGATCGCCGTCCGCGCCGTAGAGCTGCGTGAACTGGTTCACCTGCTTGGTCAGGTCCGCCTCGGTGTACGGCGCCGTGGCCCACTGCTGCTGGTCGAACGCCTGGTTGCCCGGCGCGCCGCCGGCGAAGCTCGTGAGCTCCGCGCGGCCGAGGTGGCGGAGGATGTCGATGAAGAAGAGCCGGTCCTCCGCGGTGGCGTAGCCGAGGCCGAACATCGTGCCCGCGCGAGTGGCGCCGTACACGTGCGGGACGCCGAAGCCCTTGTCACGCTCGATCGTCACGTCCGAGCGCGGGCTCTCCGTGCTCTCCACATCGTTCGGCTGCACCCCGAAGGTCGCGTCCTTGAAGTAGCTCGGGATCTGCGCCTCGGTGAGCCCGGGAGCGGCGTAGATCAGGTTGCTGTACATCCCGAGCTGGTCGTCGTTGTGCGGCGGCCTCGCCTT
The DNA here is from genome assembly GCA_036378175.1 of Thermoleophilaceae bacterium. Lineage (GTDB taxonomy): Bacteria > Actinomycetota > Thermoleophilia > Solirubrobacterales > Thermoleophilaceae > JAICJR01. The sequence goes on along the minus strand of DASUWY010000020.1, from coordinate 21,491 downwards.
GGTGGCCTCGAAGGCGGCGAGCTGCGCGGCGTTGTCGAAGCCGTTCTCGCCCGGCGGCAGGATGTTGCGGAAGCCGCCGCCGTCGTTGGCTCCGTAGGGCTGCGGGGCAGGCCCGCCGCCGCCCACCACGGGAAGCGTGGGAAGCGGCACGGGCAGCGGAAGCTGCGCGCTCGCGGACGCGCAAAGCGCCAGCACCGCGAGCCATCCCGCCGCCACTCCCCAAAGCAGACGTCGCACCGTGGCGGGCACCCTAACGGGAGCGTTACCGGTGTGCGCCGGTTACGACGAGGCGCGGGCTTCGGTCCCGGGCGTCATCCGAGATGCACGTATTTCATGCTTATGTGGAGACACCCGGCGGTTGAGTGCCGGCAGGCGAAGGGTTTGCAGCCGCTAGGCGAGGACCGGCACCGCGTCCGAGGCGATCGCCTCGATCTCCGCGGCGGCGCGCTCGAACTCGTCGTCCGACAGCACCGGGGTGCCCTCGAACGGCAGGTCGCGCGCGATCTCCACCCATGAGCGGCAGCCGCCGTACTCGTCCCGCACCTTCACGGTGACGGGCCGCGGGATGCGGTAGGTGCGGAGCACGATCACGTGGAGCGGATGGCGGCGCTTCCAAGCGAGCCGCTTCTCCGCGTAGTCCGTGGTCCAGACGTAGTAGGGCGAGAGCGCGTCCACGCAGCGGCGGTCCGTGATCAGGTAGCTGGCGGCCACCTCGGCCCACGCGCGGATGCGCACACGCTCCGGCTGCGGCACGCCGCCGTCCTGGATCAGCGCCCGCGCGGGCGGCTCACCCTCCGGCCACACGCCCTCCTCGAGCGCGCGGCCGAGCTCCGGCTTGTGCGACTCGCGCACCAGGTTGCCCGCCTGGTGGTCGAACGTGGGGTAGAGGAAGAAACGGTCGTGCTCAATCTCGAAGTGACGGTTCTCCTCGCGGATCCCGCCCTTGCGGAGAGTGAGGAGCTGCTCGCCCTCGGCGAGAGCGCGCACGGTCACAGCCCATTCTTTGAAAGCGATTGGCATAGAAGAGGAAAACCTCCGGTCCGCGCCTCGGTACGAACTGATCGGCGGATCAGCGCGGGAGGCGCCATTCTACGTAACCGGTCCTGGATTTCAAGGGACTTCGGTGTGTGACGTCCGTCACTGAGGCTCCACGGCCTCGATAACGGCCGCGAAGTCATCGTCGCCCTTTCCCATCCCGGATGCCGCTTCGTAGAGCGCTTTTGCGGCCTCCGCAACCGGTGTTTCAGCCCCCAGCTCGTGTGCCGCATTCAGGGTATGGCGCACGTCCTTGAGCATGTGGTCGAGCTTGAAAAGGGGCGCGAATTCGTGCTCGATCATGGGACGTGCCTTGAGCTGGAGCATCGTGGAATTGCCCGAGCTGGCGGCCACCACCCGCACGAGCGCGTCCATGTCGAGCTCCGCCTTCCGGGCCACCGAGATCGCCTCCGCGAGCACCGCCGCGTTGGTTGCGGCGAGCGTGTTGTTGAGCAGCTTGACCATCTGCCCGTGGCTCCGCGGGCCGCAGTGCACGATCAGCTCGCCCATCGACTCGAGCAGCGGCAGCGCCCGCTCGTAGTCCTCCTCTGACGCGCCCACCATGATCGTGAGCGTGCCGTCCTCGGCCTTGGGGCTCGATCCGCTCACGGGTGCGTCGATGAAGCTGATCCCTCCCTCGGCGAGGCGGTCGCCGATCGATTCCACAGCCTTCGGAGCGATTGTGGACATGTCGATCACGAGCGCGCCCGGCTCGAGCGCCGCCGCCGCGCCCTTGTCGCCGAACAGCACGGCCTCCACCTCGGGCGAGTCCACCACCATCGTGATCACCGCGTCCGCGCCGCGCGCGGCGTCCGCCGGTGTGTCCGCGAGGCCGGCGCCGGTGGCCTCGGCAACCCGCTCGGCGCGCTCGCGCGTACGGTTCCACACCCGCAGCTCGAACTCGCCGAGCGCCACGTTCGCGGCCATGCGGGAACCCATGATTCCCATGCCGAGGAATGCCACACGCTCGATTCGGCTCATGGTCCGGCAGCCTACCGGCGGCGGAAGAGGAGCCCGCTCGCGGTGCCGAGAAGCACGCCGCCGGCGCATAGCGCGGCGAACACCGCCCAGCTCGTGCCCGCGCTGCTCGCGCGCGTGCGAGCAGCGGCTCGTGGGCGGGAAGCCTTCGCATCCATCCTCATCTGCAGGACGAGCGGCAGCGGCACCGAGGCGGTGGCCCCCGGCAGGAAATCGTTCAGCCCGGCGGACACGTAGTACTGGCCGGCGTCCGTCGCGGGCCCGATCTCCGCGCTCGTGGTCTTCAGGTGCGTTGCCGGATCGCCGGGCCCCACCGTCTGCGCCTCGCTCACCTGAGTGCGGAGCGGACCGTAGAGCCGAACGGTCAGGTTCGAGCTGCCGGTGGTGGAGGGGTCGAGCGCGCCCACGTTGGCGGCGGCCGCGACGGTGAGCCTCTGCCCGCGCCGCAGCCGCACCTTGTAGAAGACGGTGTCACCGGTGTCGAGCACATCGTCGGAGGTGCCCGGAGGGAGCGGGGTGGCGTCGTTGAAGCTCGTGCCGCCCACAACGGGCTCGTTGGCCGGCGCCGGGGCGGCTGACGCCGCGAGCGCCAGCGTCCCGAGCAGGAGGATCCTCCTCACGCTTCGTCCCTCGCCTTCAGGCCGCGGGGAGCGAGGTAGCTGGCGGCGAACGCGATCAGAGCGCACACCGCCAGCGCTGCTATTGCCGCTCCCCAGCTCACACGCGCGGACGATCGGTGTGCCGCCGGCGGGGGCACCGCGTCCTCTGCGCCGGCGAGCGGCAGCCGGAACACCAGCTCGAGCGCGAGCGAGCGGCCGTGAAGCTTCTGCGCGAGCTGCTTGTCCGGCGAGTCGTGAAGCGCTACCCGCACGCTGTTGCCAGCCTGGGTGCGGTTTGCGCGCACGCTCACGGTGATCGTGCGGCTGGGGTCGAAGGCGAACAGGTTGCTCGCGGTGTCGGTGGCGTCGTTGCCGGCGAGCGTGCCGCTCTGAGCGCCGGCACCGAACGCGTCGAGCGTGAGGGACGAGCCCGGCGCGCTCACATCCACCGCCGGCGGCGCGACGAGGGTGGCGGCGGCCGTGAGCACGTGCCCGGGCGGTACCGACACGTGGTACCAGCGCTCGGTGTCGGGCGCGATCGAGTCGACGTACTCGCCAGGCGCCACCGGGGTGCCCTGTGACTCCTCCACGCCGCCGGCCACCGGCCTGCCGAGCGAGCGCCGGTCACGCGTGGCGCGGCCGAGCGCGGCCTCGAGCTGCGGCGTCAGCGCCGTGGTGGTGCCCGCCTCGTCGTACACCCCGCCGCTGGCGCGCGCGGTGCATTGCAGCGCGCGGCGCGCGGCGGCGTCCACTCCCACGCCGATCACGTACACCGGCACGGGCGCGGCGGCGGCTCCCACGGTGATGGTCTGGCACGGGGGAGGAGGCGCGCAGCTGTCGCCGCCGCCGGCCACGAGCACGATCGTGTGCTGCCCGGTTGGCGGGAGGTCCTTCGCGGCGCGCGACAGGGCGAGCGACACGGGGGCGGGGCCGCTGGGCCTGACGCGTTTTAGAGCGGAGCTGATCGCGGCCGGGTCGGCCGGTGTGACGGGCGCCACCAGCTGGCTGGAGGAGCACGACCCGCGGCCCCCGTAGAGCCGCAGGCCCACCGGGGTGCCAGCTGGGAGCGCGCGCACCGCCCGCACCACCGCACTTCGCCCCGCCGCTAGGCGCGGGCCGCCCATCGCCTTCGACGCGTCGAGCACGATCTCCACTGACGAGCGCGCCTTCACGAGGTCGCTCGTCTGCGCCGCCGCGGCCCCGGGCAGCGCGCCCGCGACGAACACCGCCGCGAGCACGGCTCTTCTGAACGGCGCCTTCCCCACCAGCGACTTATCTACCCAGGCGGCTCCCCGTGTCCACCTCCGCCCGGCGTTTCGATGCGAAGGCGATCGCCCTTCCCAAGCGTGCCGGAGGCCTTCGGCTCGAGCTCGTCCCCGTTCAGCAGGTTGCGGCCAGGCTCGCCGTCGCGGCCATCACTCGCGCCGCGCGGCGCGTGCCTGCGCCGCTCTGTGATCAGCGAGAAGCTCATCTCGTCGAGCGCCTCCAGCTCGCGCACCACGCCATCGCCGCCGCGCTGCGCGCCGTCACCGCCAGAGCCGCGGCGCACCCCGTACTCGACCGCCCGCAGCGGGAACTCGAGCTCGAGCGCCTCGATCGGCGTGTTGAGCGTGTTGCTCATCGCCACGTGCACGGCGCTCGGCCCATCCGCGTCGGGGCACGCCCCCTGGCCGCCGCCGAGCGTCTCGTAGTAGGTGAAGCGGCGGTTCCCCAGCGTGAGGTTGTTCATCGTGCCCTGGCCGAGAGCGCGTCCGAACGCCGCGAGCACCAGATCTGCCACGCGCGACGACGTCTCCACGTTGCCCGCCACCACCGCGTGCGGTGGCTGCGCGTTGAGCAGCGACCCCTCCGGGGCCACCACGGTCACTGGCCGGTACGCGCCCGCGCAGGCGGGCACATCCGGGTCGGTGAGGACGCGCACCCCGAAATAGGAGGCGGACAGCGTCACCGCCAGCGGGCAGTTGAGGTTGCCCTCGTGCTGTGACGCGGAGCCCGTGTAGTCGAGCACAAGCTCGTCGCGGCGGACCTCCGCGCGTAGCCGCAGCTCGAGGTCGCCCTCCGGCGCCTCGAGCACGTCGCGCGCCTCGCGCACTCCGTCCTCGAGCTCGGCGATCCGCGCTCGCGTGCGGCGCTCCGCGTAGTCGAGCGTCTCGCTCATCGCCTCGCGCACGGTCGCGAGGCCGTAGCGCTCCACCAGCTCCTCCACCCGTCCCGCGCCGCTGCGCCCGGCCGCCAGTTGCGCGCGCAGGTCGGCGCGGCGCTGTTCCGGGTTGCGCATCCGCTCGGTGAGGTCCGCGAGCAGCTCCTCGTCGAGCGCCCCCTCGCGCATCAGCCGCGAGGGCGATATCACCACGCCCTCCTCGTCGAGCGCGCGCGAATCGGCGGGCATGCTTCCCGGCAGCTTGCCGCCAACGTCGGCATGGTGGGCGCGGCTTGCCGCGAAGCCCACGAGCTCGCCGCCGCTGTAGATGGGGGAGACGAGCGTGATGTCGGGCAGATGCGTGCCGCCCCGGTAGGGGTCGTTGAGGATCCACGCGTCGCCCGGGCGCTGCTCCTCGTCCTTCACCGCGGCCACCGCGAGCGGCATCGCGCCGAGGTGCACCGGAATGTGCTCGGCCTGCATCACCATCTCGCCGGCGGAGTCGAACAGGCCGGTGGACGCGTCGCGGCGCTCCTTGATGTTCGCCGAGTGCGCGGAACGCACCAGCACCACGCCCATCTCGTCGCATGCGGCGCGCAGCGCTCCGACCATCACCTGCAGCGTGACGGGATCCATCAGCCGCGCTCCAGCACGATCGTTCCGTCCTCGTCTGCCCTGCCCCGCCAGCCCGGCGGGACCACGAGCGTGGCCTCCGGGAGCTCGCACACCGCCGGCCCGCGCACGCTCTCGACCCGTCCGCTGAGCACGTCCGCCTCCACGCGCTCGCCTTCGAAGGTCATCTCCCGCCGCCCGCTCGATCCCTCGGTGGGCGCCACCGCCGCCGCCAGTTCGCCGCCGGGGAGCGCGACGGCCACGCGCACGGTCACGAGCTCGAGCGTGGCGTCCGGATCCGAGTAGCCGTAGCGCTGCTCGTGCGCGCGATCGAACTCGCGCCGCAGCTCGTCCACGTCCGGCTCCGGCTCGCCGGCCACGGTGATCTCGAACGCCTGACCGGAGTAGCGAAGGTCGTAGCGAACGCGCACCTCGGCGTCGCCCGAGCCAAGTTCCTCGCGACCCTGGCGGGCAAGGCGCGCGACAGCACGGGCGGCGGCTTCGCTCGTGAGTGCCGGACCTGCGAGGAGCTCACTCGCCACCAGCTCCCTTCGCCTCTCCGACACCACGAGCCCGAGCGCAGACAGCACGCCCGACGCTCGCGGCACCACCACGCGCCGCATCCCCAGCTCGTCCGCGATCGCGCAGGCGTGCAGCGGCCCGGCCCCGCCGAAGGCGAGCAGCGCGAGGTCGCGCGGATCGATCCCGCGCTCCACCGTCATCACGCGCACGGCGCGCGCCATCTCCGAGCCGGCCACGCGCACGATTCCGGCCGCCGTGTACTCGACCGACATCCCGAGCGAGTCGCCCAGCCGCGCCATCGAGCGCTCCGCAGCCGCGCGATCGAGTTCCACGCCGCCCGCGAGCGGCGACGCGGAGTCGAGGTAGCCAAGCAGCAGGTTCGCGTCCGTGACCGTGGGCTCCTCGCCGCCTCGGCCGTAGCACGCGGGCCCAGGGTCCGCCCCCGCCGACCGCGGACCCACGCGCAGCGCGCCGCCCGCGTCCCGCCACGCCACGCTGCCGCCGCCCGCGCCGATCGTGTGCACGTCCACCATCGGCAGTGCGAGCGCCCGCCCGCCCACCTCACGGCCGCCGGTCTCGCCTGCGCGCCCGCCGAACGCCACCGATACGTCGCACGACGTGCCGCCCATGTCGAGACACACAACATCCGGTACGCCCGCGCGCTCGGCGCTGCGGGCCGCGCCAACCGCCCCGCCGGCCGGGCCGGAGAGCACCGTCCACGATCCGTGCCGCGCCGCGATTGCGGCACTCGCCACGCCTCCGCTCGACAGCATCACCTCCGGCTCGGGCAGGCCGGCGTCCCGCGCTCGCTCGGCGAGCCGCTCGAGATAGCGGCGGAGCAGAGGCGAAAGCGCGGCATCGACGACGGTGGTCGCACAGCGCTCGTACTCGCGGAACACGCCGGCCGTCTCGTGCGAGGTGGACACGTGCACGTCAGGCAGCTCACGCGTGAGGAGCCGCGCTACCGCCTGCTCATGCTCACGGTGGCGGAACCCCCACAAGAGGCACACGGCCGCGGCCTCCACATCGAGTCCCCGCACCCGATCCGCCAGGACTCCCTCGTCCAGGGGGCGAATCACACCGTCCGGCCCCGTGCGCTCTGGCACCGGAACGCGCAGCGAAGGCGGCACGAGCGGCGGCGGGTGGCCGGCGCACAGCCGGTAGAGCTCGGCGCGCGCCTGGCGTCCAAGCTCCTCGAGGTCCACGAAGCCCTCCGTGGCGAGCAGCGCGGTGCGAGCCACCTTCCCTTCGAGAAGCGCATTCGTCCCCACCGTCATGCCGTGCGCGAACCGCGAGACGTCAGAAGCCGAAGCACCAGCCGCCTCGAGAGCCGCAGACACAGCAGCAAGAACGCCCTCCGACTGATCCGAAGGAGTCGAAGGAGCCTTGGCCGTTACCAGCCCGGAAGGCGTCAGGAGCGCGGCATCCGTAAAGGTGCCGCCAACGTCTACGCCAAGAAGCATGGAGGGAGCGTAAGGAGTGAGGACCTCTCCCTACTCCCTACGCCCTCTCCCTACTCCTGCGAACCCGCCATGCATCGTGCGCGTCCCTGCGCCGGCTCGCGGGCGAGTTCGGATCACGCCGCTGTAGCGGCGAACTCCTCTTCGAGATGCTTGTGCGACGGGCAGTACTTGCTACCAGGCAGTGGAACCCTCTGGCACGGCGTGCCCTTGCGCGTGCTCGCGTGACACGACAGCGGACTGCCGTCGAGCGAGACACCCTCCTGCATGTGCCGATCCACGAATTCCCCTGCCAATGCCATGTAGCGCTCGATGACCCTGTATACGCGCAGCTGGCTCGTCATCGGGAAGTACATCCGTACGTCCCGGAACAACGAGCGTGCCGGCTTCGCGAAGTAGTGCCGATCGGTCGCTAGGCGTTCCATCGCAGCCTCACAGGACTTGAGCAAAGCGATCCTGTTGGCGTGTGCGTCCCTGCCGTCCTCGATCACCTCGGGAGCCAGTTCCCGGTAGATCGAGCGACTGAACTGGTACATGGCGCGGGCCTCCCATCCCCTTTGGTTAGCAGCCGTGCTGGGTCAACCTGAACCCTTACACCAGAGCGAGTATTCCACCGCGCTGTGTAGCCCAAACGAACCCATTATTAACGCAGTGTTAAGGCACCCCTGCCCCCACTGCGCGGCTTTGTAAAGGGCAATTTAGCGCCAATGCTCCCAGCGTGCGTCGCCATGGGTGTCCACGATCAGGTGCAGGCCGTCGCGACCCGGATCGGTGACGGGATAATCACCCCTCTGGTGTGCCCCGCGGCTCTCCTCGCGCTCCAGAGCGGAGCGGGCGATGAGGCGGGCCAGCGGGAAGGAATCGTCAAGCAGGTGCTCGAGCCCTGCGCGCGTTCGCTGCAGGCCGGCGTGCTGCCAGAGGGCGTCCCGCGTGGCCTGCGGAGGGGTGGGCGAGGGACCACGTGCGGGTCGCGGCGCGCTGGCCGCGGCCCTGCCCGGGTCCGGCTCGCCGAGCGCGGCGAGTGCGGCGCGATGCCCGAACACGAAGCACTCCGCCAGCGAGTTCGAGGCGAGGCGGTTGGCGCCGTGCAGTCCGGTGCAGCCGCACTCGCCCACCGCGTAGAGACCCGGCAGCGACGACGCGCCGTCGACGCTCGTGGCCACCCCGCCCATCGTGTAGTGCGCGGCCGGCGCGACGGGCACCGGCTCGCGCGCGGGATCGATGCCCGCGTCCGCGAGGGCGGAGACGATGTTCGGGAAGCGGGCGAGGTCGATCTCGCGCATGTCCAGCAGCACGGTCCGGCCCGCCTGGAGCTGCGCCTGCACCGCCAGCGCCACCTCGTCGCGCGGCGAGAGCTCGTCCACGAAGCGCTCTCCCTCGTCCGTGAGCAGCTTGGCGCCCTCTCCTCGCACCGCCTCCGTGATGAGGAAGCCGTCGTGCGCGTCGTCCGGATGCACGAGCGCGGTGGGGTGGAACTGCATGAACTCGATGTCCGCGAGATCGGCCCCCGCCGCGTGCGCGAGCGTCATGCCCACCCCGGTGGCCCCGCGCGGGTTAGAGGTGCGGCGCCAGAGTGCCGCGGCGCCGCCGGTGGCCAGCACCGCGCCGCGCCCCGCGATCACCCGCTCGCGACCATGGCGGTCCTCGGCAAGCACGCCGATGCAGCGCCCGTCGTGCACCCACAGCCCGCTGGCCGCGGTGCGCTCGATCACCTCCACGCGCTCGTCGAGCGCCGCCAGGGCGGAGAGGTCACGGGTGATGCGACGTCCGGTCGCGCTCCCACCCGCGTGCACCACGCGGCGGCGCGAGTGGCCGCCCTCGAGCCCGAGCGCCAGGGCGCCGCGGCGATCGGCATCGAAGCGAACGCCGAGCCGCTCCAGGTCGCGCACACGCTGGGGCGCCTCGTCGCAGAGCACGCGCGCGGCGGACTCGCGCGAGGCGCCGCGTCCGGCGGTGAGCGTGTCGTCCAGATGAAGCTCCGCGGAGTCGTCGTCCGCCAGCGCGGCTGCGATCCCGCCCTGCGCCCAGTAGCTCGCGGACTCGGCCAGGGGCGAGCGCGAGATGAGGGCCACACGGGCGCCCTCGCGCGCGGCCACGAGCGCCGTATACAGGCCGGCCGCCCCTGCACCGACCACGATCACGTCGGCCCGGCCGGGGTCGGAGTTCGCGTCGTGGGCCACGTTGGCGGATTACCGTATCCGGATCGCAGCCCCGCTTTACTTCCGCCACGACTCCTCGCTCGGCCACGAGACGGGCGCGCACCCGGAGGGGCCGGGGCGCATTCCCGCCATCGAGCGGGCGATGGAGGCGTGCGACTGGCTCGGCTACGAGCGGCGGGACGCGCCGGAGGCGGAGATCGAGCAGATCCTGCGCGCGCACCCGCAGAGCCACGTGGACCACGTGAGGCACGCGTGCGAGCGCGGGGTGTCGCTCGACCCCGACACGATCACCTCGCCCGGCTCGTGGTCGGCCGCGCTCCACGCGGTGGGCGGAGCCGTGGCGATGGTGGACGCGCTGCTCGGCGGAGAGGCGCGGCTGGCGTTCTCGGGCCTGCGCCCGCCCGGCCACCACGCGGAGACGCATGCCGCAATGGGTTTCTGCCTCTTCAACAACATCGCCGTGGCCGCGCGGCATGCGCTGGACGAGTACGGGCTGGGCCGCGTGTTCGTGCTCGACTGGGATGTGCACCACGGCAACGGCACGAACGAGATCTTCCACGAGACGAGCGGGGTGCTGTTCGCGAGCCTGCACCAGTCGCCGCTCTATCCGGGGACTGGCCCGCTGTCCGACGTGGGGAGTGGCGAGGGCGAGGGCTTCTCTATCAACCTGCCGGTGCCGCCGGGCTCGGGCGAGCCGCAGTGGCTGTCGCTCGTGCAGCACGTGGTGATGCCGGCGGCCCGCCAGTTCGAGCCGGAGCTCGTGCTCGTGTCCGCCGGGTTCGACGCCCACCGCGCGGACCCGCTGGCGAGCTGCCTTCTCGAGACGGAGTCGTACGCCGAGCTTGCCGCCCACGTGCGGGAGCTCGCGGCCGCGCTGGGGGTGCCGGTGGGCGTCGTGCTCGAGGGCGGCTACGACCTCGCCGCGCTGTCGGCGTCCGTGGTGGCCACGCTCGAGTCGTTCGCGCACGGGGAGGACCCGCCTCGGCTCTACCCGCGCGACGAGCTCAGCGAGCGGGCGGCGTCGGCGATCGGACGCTACTGGCGCCTTTGACGGCGGTGCTGGGCGCGGTGGCGTGGCCGTTCTGATCCCGGCCGGCCGTGTGGCGCTCGGTCGGCTGCTCGGAGGCGAGCTGGGCGCCGCAGTTCGAGCACGTGCGATCGCGCCGGCCGGTGAGCTCGCCGCAGCTGGGGCAGCGCGCAACCACGCCTGAAGCCAACAGCTCGTCCAGAGTCTGCCGCTCGCCGAGGGCCCGCCGGAGAGCCTCCGCCTCCGCGTCCTCTTGCCCCGTGGCACGCAGGCGCCGGCGGATGAGCATGCGCTCGCGCGCGGTCGGTCCGCGCCGCTCGTTCGGGTCGAGGCCGGCGGGCACCGCTGTGCCGGCGGCCGAGCGGTCGGCCTTCGCCTTCAGTCGCTCGAACAGGCGTGTGAGAAAAGCTGGCATGGCAGTTCGGGGCGGGCCAAAGACTCCCCGGCGGGCCACTATACCCGCGAAAACAGCGGCTCAGCCCAGTAAATCTCGGTAGGCACAGGCCACGCGCTCGGCCATCCTGCGGCTGCCGAAGAGCGCCGCGCGCCCGCGCCCGTCCACGCGCGGATCCGCCCGCTCGAGATGCGGCACGAGCGCGCGCCGCCACGCCTCGGCCTCGAACGGCGCGCAGAGGGTGCCGGCCACCCCCTCGAGAACGAGCGGCGCGATTCCCACGTCGGTGGCGAGCACCGGCACGTCGCAGGCCAGCGCCTCGAGGGGCGCCAGCCCGAAGCCCTCTCGCTCCGACGTCACCACAACCGCGTTGGCGGCGTTGATGTAGAGCGGCACGCGCTCGGGCGGCGTGTTGTCGTAGTGGATCAGCTCGACGCCTTCGCTCACCAGTTCGCGGGCGCGGTCGATGCGCTTCTCGGGCCGCGCGGGATCGGCCGGGAAGAGGAGGTAGCGGCCGTCCGGGTCGAGCCCCAGCTCACGACGAGCGTCCACGCGCGGCATCGGCTTCAGGCGCTCGAGATCCACGCCGCACGGCAAGACCGCCACGCGGCGCCGGGTGCCGGGCCCTCCGAGGCCCGCCGCCTCCGAGCGGGCGAGGTTTGCCGACACCGTGGCGGGCAGGTCGGTCAAGCGCGCGACGAGGCGCGAGATCGGCGCCACCTTCGCGAGCCGCAGGTCATCACCGTGGAACGTGACCACACGCTCGCGCGCGCCGCGGATGGCGAGCGCGCAGAAGCCCGTGAGGCCGTAATGCGAGTGCACGATGTCGTAGCGGGACCCGCGATAGCGCCGCGCCAGCGCGAGCGCCTCCGACAGGTACGGGCGGATCCCGCCCGGCGGGTCGAAGCTGTGCAGCTCGACCTCCAGCCCGTCCAGCTCGCGGAGCGCCTCCACCTGATCGCGCACGAAGGGACCGAGCGCCGGCCGCCGCGGCGTGGGGTACATGTTCGTCACCACCAGCACTCGCACGGGCGGGAACTTATCCGCGCGGGTGCCGGGCGGCTCAGCGGCGCAGCGTCTCGAGCAGCTGCCGCGTGCTCGACGACGGCGCGATGCCGAGCTCGCCAAGCGCCCGCTCGCAGCGGCGGTAGGCGCTGATCACGCGGTCCTCGTCGCCCACCGCGCCTGCGATTCGCATCTCGAGGCGGTGCGCGCCCTCGCGGAACGGATCGCGTTCGAGAATCGCATCCACGAGCCGCGCGGCCTCGGGATAGCGGCCGGCGGCGAAGGCGAGCTCGGCGGCCTCCTGGCGAGCCTCCGCCACCACCTCCGCCAGCCAGTCGCGGCGAGCCTCCACCCACGCGGAGGCAATGCTCGGCAGGAACTCTCCGCGCTCGGCGATCGCGAGCGCGCTCAGCGTTGCGTTGAGCCGGGCCTCGCCCTGGAGCCGGGCCGCCTCTGCGAGCAGCGTCTCGAGCCTCACCGACTCGCTCGTCACCCGCAGCGACTCGTCGAGCGCGACTCCGGAGCTGTCGGAGACGACTTGAACCTCGTCGGGGAGAACCTCCCGAAGCTGGTGCAGCGCCTGCCGCAGGTACGAGCGCGCCGAGCCGTCGTCGCGGCCGTCGAACAGCGCGGTGAGGAGCTCCTCGCGGCTCGCCTGCGGACTGGCGCGGCTGGTGAGATACGCGAGCAGCTCGTAGCTCTTCGCGATGCGCGGGCGCGCCGCCGGCCGGCCGTTCACGAGGATCGCCGGCTCGCCGAACTCGAGCAGCTCCACCCTTGCGGAGAACGGCAGCTCGATGGCTATCTCCTGCGCCCGCAGGGCGCGGCCGAGCTCGTGCCATGGCGAGTCCGCCCGTGGCTCCGCGTCGAGCCGGCGCGCAAGCACGGCCGGGAAGTCCGCCAGCGCAAGCAGCAGGTAGTGGTTCGACCCGTGGAAGAGGGCGGCGTCGTGCGCCAGGTCGGCCGCGGCATCGGCACCGTCCTCGTCACCGGTCCGCCAGCGCGCCTCGCTCAGGTAGGCGGCCCCGGTGGGCAGCTCGAGCCGGCGGTCGCTCGCCTCCATCGTGGCCACCGCGCGCTCGAGGTGGAAGAGCGCCCGCTCGTTGTCATCCAGCTCGAGCAGCGCGAAGCCGCGCCACAGGTCGGCCTGCTCGCCGATGAAGCGGTACTCGGTGGCCGCCTGGCGGTCCTCGAGGCGGTCGAGCACCGCCAGCGCCGCCTCCGGATCGCGGTTGAGGCGGATCTCCATCTTCGCCTCGATCAGCTCGTTGAGCATCACGAAGACGAGGGAGCCGCTGGTGCGCGTGAGCTCGCGCCCGTGCATCACGGCGGCGCGCGCCTCGTCCGGACGCCGAAGGTCGATCAGGATCTCCGGGCCCACCATCGCGTGCAGCCACACGTGCGCCCAGCCGCCGGCCTGCGCCTGCTCGTACAGCTCGAGTGCCTGCTCGGGATGGCCGCTCGCGCGCAAGAGACCGATGCGCCACGGCTCGGTTACCGCGGCCGCCCAGCCGGAGGCGCCCGCGTCCGCGAGCATCCGCAAGCGTCCGTGCGCGTACGCCACGCGCACCACGAGCGCGTCGAGCGGGCTGCCGCTCAGCACCGGCTCGATCGGGCGCTCGCCGCCCAGGCGGTGGTCCACGAGGTTGAGCGTGAAGCGCACCGCCTCGATCTCCGGGCTGTCCCCAGCGGCCGACACGACCTCCTGAGCGTCGCGCCAGCGGCCGAGGTGCCAGTAGCTCCAGCCCATCATCGCCGCCGCGCGGGGGGACTCGCGCGCGAGCCGCTGCCGCTCGGACGCCATGTGCAGCCGGTCCGCCACCCGGCCGCAGCGCGCGTAATCCTCGCGGCCGAGCGCGAGCATCATCTCGGCCACCGCGAGCGTGCCGCCACCCTCCCCGGGCAGCTCCGCAAGCGCGGTGAGCCAGCGCTCGGCCACCGCGTAATCGAGCCGGTCGATAACTTGCCCGATCGCGCGTTCCGCCGGAGCGAGCGCCCGCTCCGGCATGCGCGCCTTCAGGAACTCCTCCACTGCGTCCTCGTGCTGGCCCTCGCTCGCCAGCAGCTCCGCGTGCGCGGCGCGCAGCGCGCGAACGCTGTCGCCACCCCGTCGTTCGAGCCGCTCCAGGAGGTATTCGCGCAGCCGCGCGTGGCAGCGCATCGAATGGCCGTCCTCGCGCCAGGCCACCGGTAGGTGCTTGCCGCGCAGGGACACGAGCCGCTCGGCCGCGCTCGCCTCGCCCAGCGCCTCGGCGCGCTCCGCCGTCACATCGTCGAGCACCGACGTGGTGATCAGGAACTCGCGGTCCTCGGAACTGAGCCGGTCGAGGATCTGCGAGGAGAGATAGCCGTGGAGAGCGTCGGCCTCGCCGCCCATGCCGGCCACGTGCTCGCCCGACCGCCACGCCTCGAACAGCACCCCCGCCACCCAGCCGCCGGTTGCCTCCACCGCCTGCGTCGGATCGATGTCGGCCCGGCCGGCGTGCGCGAGCGCCTTCGCGGCCTCCGTGGCGCGGAAGGCAAGATCCGCCTCGGACACTGTCACGCTGCCGCCGAGGATCGCGCTCGAGTCGAGCTCGATGCTCACCTCGCGCCGGCTGATCAGCACGACGCGCATCGCCGCCGGCGCGTAGCGCAGGAAGGCGGCGATCACGGCAAGCGCCTCGCGCGACTCGGCAATGCGCTCGAGCTCGTCGATCACGAGGAGCAGCGGCACGTCGCCCACCGCCTCGGCGAGCAATCCCGCCGCCTCCGTGTGGGGCAGCTTCCCCGCGAGCGCGCGCGTGGCGACGCCGCGCGTGGCCTCCACCTGCGTCCCCAGCGCAGCCTCGAGGTAGGTCACGAGCCGGCCCGCCGCGGCGTCCGTGTCGTCGAGCGTGAGCCACGCCACCGGCCGCTCGATCAGGGGCAGCGCCTGCGAGACAGCCGTGGTCTTGCCCGACCCCGCGGTCGCGCAGACCCATACGAGCGGGTGCGCCTCCACGAGCTCCGCGAACAGGCGGTCGATTCGCGCGCGCGGAACCAGCCGCTGCGGTTGCGGCGGTACGGCGACCTTCCGGCGAATGAATTGCCCCTCCACGTGCAGTTCCATTGAACACCAGGACCACTCACCAGTCACCAGCCACCGGTCACCGTTTCGCCCCGGTTAACGCCGCGAAACGAACCTTTCCTACGGATGACCGAGCTTCAGCTCCGGTACCGGCAGGCCATCGGGCGCTTCGCCACCGGCGTCACCGTCATCACGACGGTGGACGGCGAGCGGCTCGCCGGCATGACCGCGAGCGCGGTGGCGTCGCTCTCGCTGGAGCCGCCGCTGCTCCTCGTGTGCATCAACAACAGGCTGCCCACGCACAGGGCGCTCGAGCAGAGCCGCTGCTTCGGCGTGAACGTGCTCGGCGAGGGGGACGAGAAGCTCGCGCTGAAGTTCGCCACGCCGGCTGAGGACAAGTTCGCCGGGCTCAAGGTCGGACTCGATCACGGCGTGCCGCTGCTCGACCGCGCGATCGCGCGCTTCGTGTGCGACGTGCACGAGTGCCTGCCGGGCGGCGACCACTCGATCTTCATCGGCGCGATTCGCCACTGCGAGCACGTGCCGGGTAGGCGGCCGCTCCTCTACTTCGCGAGCGGCTTTGGCGGGCTTGAACCGGATGCGCTCAGCCGTACGGCCGAGCTCCTCGGCATGACCGGAATCTAAGGAGAGGGAGTCACATGATCAGGACAGGAGAGCAGTACCTCGAGTCGGTCCGTGACGGTCGCCGCGTGCTCTGCGGCGGGGAGATGATCGACGACATCACCACGCACCCCAAGACCCGCGGCTACGCGCAGGCGATCGCGGAGTACTACGACATGCATCACGACCCGGAGCACCAGGACGTGATGACGTTCGTCGATGAGAACGGCGAGCGCTGGGCCAAGCACTGGTTCCTGCCGCGCAACAAGGAGGACCTCGTGGCGCGGCGCGAGTACCACGACTACCTCTTCCGCCACTGGGCGCGCGGCGCGATGTTCACGCGGCCGCCGGCGAGCATGCTGCCGGTCTTCTACACGCTCTACCAGGATCCCGAGCCGTGGGAGTCCGAGTCGCGCGGGCACGACGGCCGGCCGCTAGCGGACAACATCCGCAACGCCTGGGAGACCATGAAGTCCCAGGACCTGTCGGCGTCGCCGATGTTCCTCGACGTTCAGGGCGACCGCTCGGATCCCGACTCCGTGGCCGAGACCCCGATGCTGCGCATGGTCGACAAGAACGACGAGGGCATCGTGGTGCGCGGCTGGAAGGCGATCGGCACCGGCGTCGCGTTCGCCAACAACATCTTCATGGGCGTCCTGTGGAAGCCGGGCGCCGTGGAGGAGCAGATCGTGTTCGCGCTGGTGCCTGCGAACGACCCCGGGGTCACGCACGTCGTGCGGCCGTCGCTGGCGCAGCCAGACGCCGACCCGTTCGACCGCCCGCTGGCGAGCCGCGGCGACGAGCTCGACGGCATGGCGTACTTCGACGACGTGCTGATCCCGTGGGACCGCGTGTTCCACATCGGCAACCCCGACCACGCGAAGTTCTACCCGCAGCGCCTGTTCGACTGGATCCACGCCGAGACGCAGATCCGGCACGTGGTGAACGCGGAGATGATCGCGGGGCTGGGCGTGCTGATCACGGAGGCGCTCGGCACCGCGCAGGCACCGATCGTGGCCTCGCAGGTGGCGGACCTGATCCGCTTCCGCGAGACATGCCGCGCGTTCACCATCGCGGCGGAGGAGACCGGCTTCATGTCGCCGGGCGGCCTCTACAAGCCGAACAACATCTTCGTGGACTTCGGCCGGGCGTACTACCTGGAGAACGTCCACAAGATGATCGAGATCCTGATCGACTTCTGCGGGCGCGGCGTGGTCGTGTACCCGACGAAGGCGGATCTCGACAACCCCGAGCTCGGCGGCGCGCTTCGCGCGGCGCTGCGCGGGCACAACACGAGCGCGGAGGACCGCACGAAGATCTTCCGCATGATCCACGAGCGCTTCCTGTCCGAATGGGGCGCTCGGCACGCGATGTTCGAGAAGTTCAACGGCACGCCGCTGTGGGTGATCAAGCTGCTGACGATGCAGCGCGTGGAGTACCAGGCGGACGGGCCGCTGACGGAGCTGGCACGCCAGGTGTGCGGGCTCGAGGACGTGAGCGGGCTCGCAGAGCGCGCGAACGAGGAGAAGGCGGACTACCCGTCGATCCGCGTGCGGCCGGACTACATCAAGCAGCAGGACGTGGCCACCACGCAGGACGTGGAGGCCGCAAAGGCTCTTACGTAGACCCTGTCGCCGTTGCTGGGGTGCGCCGGTCCCGAGTTAGCCGGCGCACCACCAGCGGCGCCAGCAGCACCATCACGAGGATCCGCAGGCCCTGCACGGCGAGGATGAACGTGGTGTTCGCGCCCGCACCGAAGGCCACCGCCAGCACCGCGAACAGGCCGCCCGGCGTGGTGGCGAGATAGGCATCGAGCATCGACACGTTCGACGTCGTCAGGTGCAGGATCACGCCGAGCCCGAAGCATGCGAGCAGCAGGCCCACGATCGACAGGAGCACCGGCACGAACAGCCGCCCGAGCAGCCGCACCGTGTCCATCGTGAACCGCAGGCCCACCTGGAGGCCGATCAGCGCGAACGCCGTCTGAGCGGCGAGCTGCGGCACCACGAACTCCCCGCCGGGCACCGCGAGCACCACCGCCGCGGCCACGATCATCGGCATGAGCAGCGTGCCCGCGGTCATCCGCGCGAGGCGCGAGATCGCCAGGCCGCCGGCCGCTATGGCAAGCGTGAGCAGCCAGTCCCTCGCCTCTCCGATCAGCGGGGTGGCCGCCGGGTGGCCACTCGTGT
The DNA here is from genome assembly GCA_036378175.1 of Thermoleophilaceae bacterium. Taxonomy (GTDB): domain Bacteria; phylum Actinomycetota; class Thermoleophilia; order Solirubrobacterales; family Thermoleophilaceae; genus JAICJR01. Next base: position 3,701 of record DASUWY010000020.1, on the reverse strand, counting down.
GTCCCGGAAAGAGGACGGCGAGGAAGAACGGCGTGAGCAGCACCACCACGAGCACACGCAGGTACTGCATGAACGCGACGATGCGCGCGTCCGCTCCGAGGTCGTCCGCCATAGCGACGATGCCGGACGCGCCGCCCGCCACGGAGCCGAGCTGCGCGGTGGGTGGGTCGAGCGCCGTGAAGCGCGCGAGCAACATTCCGCCGAGGATGCACACGCCGAGCGTGGCGGCGCTCACGAGCACGACCGGCAGCCACGCGTGCGCGAGCGCCCTGAGCGCCGACGAGCGCACGAACGCACCCAGCGCCACTCCGGTCACCGCCTGTCCCGCGATGAACGCGCCCCGCGGAACCGCCACCCTGCCGGGCAGCGCGAGCGCCACCGCGAGCCCGACGAGCAGCGCCGCGAACAGATACGACGACGGCAGGCCCGCCTCCTTGAGGCAATAGCCGACCCCGAAGGTTGCGAGCCCGACCGGGATCAGCGCGGCGGCGCGGCGCATCCGCCGCAGGCTACCCGCGGCGTGAAGCGGCTAGCCCGCGGTCTCCTGTGCCGGCCGCGGCGACGGTTCCACGCGCAGCACGCGAGCCGCGCGGTGCGGTAGCCACCAGTTCCAGCGCCCGAACAGCGACACCACCGCCGGCACGAGCAGTGCCCGGATGAGCGTCGCGTCGAGCAGGATGCCCGCGGCGAGGCCCGTGGCCAGCACCTTCACCGCCGTGTCCGGACCGGACGCGAGCGACAGGAAGGCGAGGAAGAGGATCAGCGCGGCGCTCGTCACGAGTCTGCCCGTCCGTCCTATGCCGCGCACGACCGCACCGTTCGTGTCTCCGGTCTTGTCGTACTCCTCCCGCATGCGCGTGAGGATGAACACCTCGTAGTCCATGGACAGCCCGAACAGGAAGGCGAACACGATCAGCGGGATCCACGAGTCGATCGCCCCCGTGGCCGGGATGCCCCAGATCGCCTCCGAACCGTGGCCCTCCTGCCAGATGAGCGTCATGATGCCCCACGCCGCCGCCACGCTGATCACGTTGAGGATCACGGCCTTGGCCGGCAGGAGCAGCGAGCGGAAGGCGCGCGCAAGGAGCAGGAAACTCGCGACCGCGATCAGTCCGATCATCAGCGGGAAGTTGCCGTAGACGGCGTGGATGAAGTCGTTGTTGGATGCCTGCTGGCCGCCCACCTGCACGTCCGCCCCCTGCGCATGAGCGGCGTCGCGCACCTCGGACACGAGGTCGCGCCCCTGTTGTGAGGAGCCGTCCGGAGTGGCGAAGGCGTTCACGAGCTGCGTGCCGTCCTTTCGCCACGAGGCACTCGGTGGCGCCACGGCACCGTGGATGCCGTCCACCTTGGCCACGGCCGCCGCCACCCTGTCGGGCGGAGTGGTGCGTGTGAGGATCTCGTGGGGGAGCAGGGCACCCGAGCCGATGCCGGACTTCTCGAGGGCAGTGAGCCCGTCCTTCGCGTCCCCCTGCTTCGCGATCGTGTTCACGTCCGCGATGCCCGGATGCATCCCGGTGGCGGCCACCACGAGCACGCCGAGCACGAGCAGCGCTCCCACCGCGGCCACCCAGCGGTGGCGCACGGTTCCCTGCGCCCAGCGGGTCCAGCTGCGCGACGCCTTGTCGTCGGTGCGCCGGTGCGGCCAGTCGAGCTTCGTGCCCCACGAGTGCAGCACCACCGGCAGGAGCGTGAGCGCCACGAGCACCGACACGAGTGGGATCACCATCCCGCCGTAGCCCATGCTGCGCAGGAACGGCAGCGGCAGCACGATCAGCGCGAGCAGCCCGATCGCGACGGTGGTGCCGCTGAACACCACGGCGCGCCCGGCGGTTCCCATCGCGCGGACGATCGCCTCGTCGCCCTCGTACCCGTGCGCGCGCTCCTCGCGCCAGCGCACCACCACGAGCAGCGAGTAGTCGATGGCCACGCCGAGCCCGATCAGCGCGATCAGGAACTGGACGATCGGGGAGATGCCCGTGACGGCGGTGAGCCCGTAGACGATCAGGAAGCTGGTCATGATCGCGGGGATCGCCATCAGCAGCGGGACGAGCGCCAGGAACGAGGCGAACACGAAGGCCAGCACGATCAGCGCGCCGAAGCCTCCGACGAGCGCCTCCACGAGCACCCCCGGTCCGTTGCCCCCGCCGCTCTGGGCGGCCAGCGCGTCGTAGCCCGTGAGGTGAACGGGCGCGCCGCCGATCGTCATCCCCTTGAGCGTGGCCCGCAGATGCTTCTCCGCGTTCGGGTTGCCGCCGAAGGTCGCGTTCGGGTCGGCCGGCGGGTAGGCGATCACGAAGGCGGTGCGCCCGTCCTTCGACAGGAAGGCCCTGCTGCCGGTGGAGCCATAGCCGGCCACGCGGGCGCGCGGGATCGCCTTCTGCGTGCGCTGTTCGAGGTCGCGCAGCTGCGAGCGGATCGCGGGGTCGGAGGCCGACTTGCCGGCCGGGAGCGTGACGACGGGCAGGAGCGGGGCCGTGTCGCCGCCCGTCTGGTCGTAGATCTTCGAGATCTCGGCGTTGGTCTGCCAGCCCTCTCGGCCTGGCACCGAGAACTTCTGGTCCATCGCCTTCACCGCGTTGTTCACGGTGGCGATGCCGACGATCGTGAGCACGATCCAGCCGATCACGACGAGACGACGATGAGCGAGAGTCCAGCGAGTCAAACGTTCCATCAACGGTTTGTACCACAAACGATTGGCTTTACGTAATAATGTTGCCGAGATGTTGGGGGAGCAGCGCCCGCCGGAAGCCCTGAGCGGCTACACGGGCTTTCTCATGAACTGGGTCGGTGCCCGATCGCGGGCGCGTTTTGCGCAGGCCCTGCATGAACGCACGGGCCTCCACCCGCGTGAGTTCGGCGTGCTGAACGTGCTGGCGCGGAACCCGGGGATGACACAGCAGGACCTGGGGCAGCTCGCCGGAGTGGACCCGAGCACGATGGTCGCCACGCTCGACGGCCTGGAGGAGCGCGGGCTCGCGGAACGGCGTCCTCATCCAGACGACCGGCGCAAGCGCGCGATCTACCTCACGGCTGCGGGGCAGGACGCGCTACGGGAGGGACGCAAGGTGGGGAACGTGGTGGGGCGCGAGGTATTCGCGCCGCTTACCGGCGATGAGCGCAAGCAGCTGCATGCGCTGCTGCGCAAGCTGAGCGGCCTGGACACCGAGCCTTAGCTCTTGGCGTGCGCGGGGTCGCTGCGCGCCTGAACGACGCGGGTGAGCGTGACGAAGAAGACTCCGCCGATCAGGTTGCCGCACAGCGCGATCACGAATTCACACCCACGTCCCCCCAGTTCGCGGAGGACTGGCCGCCCAGCACGCCGAACGCCATCTCGCCGGTGCCGACGATCACGTGATTGAGGCTCGGCGCCGCGAGGGCGAAGCCCACCACGAGCGCGACCGCGATGCGCCCGAAGTCGGTCCGGGCCGCCATGTTCAGCCACGTCCAGAGGGTCATGAGCATTCCGGCGGCGATCGCGCTGAGCAGCGCGGCGCCGGCGCCGCGGGCGGCGAACACGTCGGCCGTGCGCCCTGCTGCCACCACCGCCGAATGATCGAGGACCTTCGGCACCGAGAACAGCGCCGCGAACACGAGCAACCCCACGAGGTTGGCCAGCAGCGTGACTCCCCACAGGCGGCCGAGGCTGGACGGCGGGCTGCGTTGCTCCACCACCGCGCCCACGGGAATGAGGAAGTTCT
>DASUWY010000019.1 GCA_036378175.1 Thermoleophilaceae bacterium | reverse complement strand
TGATGGCCGGGAAGGTGTTCTTCAGCGTGACGGTGTCACTGGACGGCTTCATGGCGCCCGACGACGTGTCCGTCGAGTTCGTGTTCTCGCCCGAGGGTCAGAACGACCCGAGGGCCCAGCGCTGGATGGCGAAGTGGTCCGAGCTGCAGGCGTGGCTCTTCCCGCAGCGCTGGTTCCGGGAGAACCTGGGGCTCGGGGAGGGCGGCGAGGAAGGCCTCGACAACGACATCGCGCGGACGACGTACGAGCGCACGGGCGCGAGCGTCATGGTCAAGCGCATGTTCGACGGCGGCGAGCTGGCATGGCCGGAGGAGGCGCCGTTCCACACCCCGGTGTTCGTCGTCACCCACACCAGGCGCGAGCCGTGGGAGCGGCCGGGCGGCACCACGTTCCACTTCGTGAACGACGGCATCGAGAGCGCGCTGCTTCAGGCACGCGAGGCCGCCGGAGACCGTGACGTGCGCATCGCGGGCGGTGCCGAGACGATCCAGCAGTACCTGGACAGCGGCCTGATCGACGAGTTCTCGATCACGCTCGCGCCAGTGCTGTTCGGCACCGGCATCCGCCTGTTCGAGCGCGTGGATCCCGCCCGCCTTGCGCTGGACCAGGCCCGGGCGGACGCATCGCCCCGGGTGACGCACCTCACCTACACGGCGATGAGCGCCTAGTCGCGATACACGGTCTGGCCGTCGAGGCCGCCCTCCACGCCCGGCGGCAGCGCGCCGGTGCCGTGCGCGTACATGGCGATGTCCTCGATCGTCTTCACCTGGGTCGGGTCGCTGCCGTCGCCGTTCATGAACGCGCCGTTCTTCCAGGTGAGCGTCTCCGGCGGCGCGCCGAGCGCCACGCCCGCCAGGAGCTGCGCCTTTTCGCGGATCTTGCCCGTGGCGCTCACGATCGCAGCCTGCGTGCCGTCCGAGGGCGCCGTGTTGTAGCCGTGCCCCTCGCCGAAGCGGTCGGTGTCCGCCGGCACCACCTTCACGTCGAGCGGCGGCACCCCGAGCTCGTGCGCCACGAGCTGCGCGTACTCGGGCTCCTTGCCGTCGGACTCCGTGGTCAGGCTCAGCACCATCTTGCCCGTGGGGTGAACGCGCAGGAACACCGCGCGATAGGCCTCGTTAGCCACTCGCTTCCTCCTTCTCCTCGTTAGAACCCTCTTTGGCCAGGCGCTGGCGCTCTTGATGTGCCGTCAGCGCGTTGTGCTCCTCGAGGTCACAGAACGCCGGCTGCGGGCCGCCACGCGGATCCGACGGGGCCGCGGGGCGCTCACAGCCGGGATAGATGCAGGTCTTCGGCTCACTCATCGGTGACCCAACCCGGTGTGGTGTTGCCGCGTGAAGGCGCGTGACCGGAAGGCATGGCCACGGAGCTGCCCGCGACAGGAGTGGCACTCGGCCAGTCCTCCTCCGGCGGCTCGGGCGCGAGGCCGGAGACGGGAGGCCGGCGGCCCGAGGGGAGCTCGTCCGCGATCGCGTTCACCACCTCCTTCAATGCCGCGAAGCTGTGTCCGCTCACCACCGTGTCGCAATACGGCAATGCCGCTCTCATTCCACCTGTGCGCGGCACGAAGAAACTGGACGCCACGCGCGGGTTCACCCAGATGATCTTGTGGGCGAGCCGTGAGAGCCGCTCCATTTCACGCGCCACCAGCTTCGGGTCCCCGCGCTCCCAGCCATCGGAGAGGATCACGATCACCGCACCGCGCGCCATGCCGCGCCGCCCGTGGCGGTCGTTGAACTCCTTCAGAGCGTCTCCGATGCGAGTGCCGCTCGACCAGTCCGGCGCGGTGTGCGCCGCACGCTGTATCGCCCGCTCCGGGTTGCGCGAGGACAGCGCTCGCGTGAGACGGGTGAGGCGCGTGGCGAACACGAACACCTCGGCGTTGGGGCCGCTGCCGACGGCGGAGGTGAGGAACTGCAGGTACGCGCGCGCGTACGGCTCCATCGAGCCCGAGATATCGCAGAGCATCACGAGCCGCCGGCGCTTGATGCGGCGCTCGCGGTGGCGCAGGTGCACCGGGTCGCCGGCGGTGCGGAGGCTGCCACGCAGCGTGCGGCGCATGTCGATCTTCGCCCCATGGCGGCTGCGCACCTGCCGGCGTGTGCGCCGCACCGGCGTGGCCAGCTCGAGGCGCGACATCAGCTGGTAGAGCTGCGCCAGCTCGCCGGGCTCGAGCGCGTCGAAGCTCTTTGAGGCCAGCCGCTCCTCGTCGCTTGCGAGCAGATGGGGCTGCGGCTCCGATCCTTCCTCTTCGCTCGCTCCGCCGGCGTGGCTCCAGGACGAACGGCCGCCTTTCGCCTCGCCGGAGGTCTGAGGCGGGAGGTCGGAGGTCGGAGGTTCGGCGTCGGTGGCTCCCTCCGGGAGCTCCGGCTCGAATGGCTCGTCGTCCATCCGCTGCCCGAACACGGAGAAGAACACGGAGTCGAACGTCTTCACCTGCGACTGGTCGGACACGAGCACGCTCCGCGCGGTCCAGTAGAGGCGCCGCCGGGAGATGGGCTCGACGAGCGTGAGCGCGCGCGCGAAATCGGCGGCGCGAGCCGGTGTGATGGGTAGGCCCGCCTCGTGAAGCAGGCGGCTGAAGGCGCCCACGAACGGCGGCAGATCCAGCTCGACAGTCGATACCCGAAACTCGCGGCTCATTCGCTCCGCACGAGCTGCTCCAGGCCGCCCGCGCGAATCACCTCCTGGTCCTCCTCGTACTTCAGGACGGTTCCAAGCGTGCGATCGACCGTGTTCGGGTCGAGCGTCTCCACGCCCAACAGCTCGAGCGCCGCCAGCCAGTCGATCGCCTCGGCGATGCCGGGCGGCTTCTGCACGTCCGAGTCGCGCATGCGGGAAACCGCGTTCGCCACCTGCACCGCAAGCGTCTCCGACGCGCCCTTCACCCGCCGCCGCACGATCTCCACCTCGCGCTCGGGCGTGGGGTAGGGGATCCAGTGGTAGAGGCAGCGGCGCTTCACGGCGTCGTGCAGATCGCGCGTGCGGTTGGAGGTGAGGACGATGATCGGCGGGTGCGTGGCGCGAATGGTGCCGAGCTCCGGAATCGTGACCGCGGCCTCTGCCAGAAGCTCGAGCAGGAACGCCTCGAAGTCGTCGTCCGCGCGGTCGATCTCGTCCACGAGCAGGACCGCGGGACGCGGCCCCGGATGCTCCAGGGCACGCAGCAGCGGCCGGCGGATCAGGTACTCGCTGCCGAACAGATCCTCCTCGGCGAGCGACTCCCCCTGGGACTCCGCCAGCCGGATCGACAGGAGCTGGCGCGGATAGTTCCACTCGTACAGCGCCTCGGCGGCGTCGATCCCCTCGTAGCACTGGAGGCGCACCAGAGGCGTGTCGAGCACGAGCGCGAGGGCCTTTGCAGCCTCGGTCTTGCCCACGCCGGCCTCGCCCTCGAGCAGCAGCGGCTGCGGCAGGCGCAGCGACAGGAACATGGACGTGGCGAGACCCTCGTCCACCAGGTAGTCCACGCTGGCCAGGCGCTGCGCCAGCGTCTCGACGTCGGGAACGAGCCGCCGGATCTCTCCGGCTGCCTCGTCCGGGCTCACTGCGGCGGCTCGGGCCGTCCCTGCATCGCCCGCCATACGCGCGCGGGAGTGCAGGGCATGTCGATGTGGTCCACGCCGTGCGTCTCGTAAAGGGCGTCGATCACCGCGTTCACAACGGCCGGCGGCGAGCCCACGTTCGGCGACTCGCCCACGCCCTTCGCGCCCAGCGGATGGTGCGGGCACGGCGTGACGGTCGCCCCAAGCTCGAAGTCGGGCGTCTCGAGCGCCGTGGGGATGAGGTAATCCATGAACGACGAGTTGAGGCAGTTGCCCTCCTCGTCGAACGAGATCAGCTCCATCAGCGCGATGCCGATGCCCTCGGCGAGTCCGCCGTGGATCTGTCCGTCCACCACCATCGGATTGATGCGCACGCCGCAGTCGTCCACCGCGATGAAGCGGCGCACCTTCACCGCTGCCGTGTCCGGATCGATGTCCACAACCGCGATGTAGGCGCCGTACGGGTACGTGAGGTTCGGCGGGTCGTAGATCACCTGAGCGTCTAGTCCGCCCTCCATTCCCTCCGGCATGGGGTGGCCGCTGTAGGCGTACTGCGCGATCTCCTCGATCAGCGCGCCCTTCTCCGGGTCGCCCTTCACGTACCAGCGGCCCTTCTCCCACGCGAGGTCCTCGGCGCTCGTCTCGAGCATCGTGCCCGCGATCTGGCGGGCCCTGTCGCGCACCTTGCGCGACACCACCGCCACCGCCGCCCCGGACACCGGGGTGGACCGCGAGCCGTACGTGCCGAGGCCGTAGGGCGACCTGTCCGTATCGCCGTGGCGCACCTGCACGTCCTCCGGCGGGATGCCCAGCTCCTCGGCCACGATCTGGGCGAACGTGGTCTCGTGCCCCTGACCCTGCGTCTGTGCTGAGATGGAGACCACGGCCTTGCCCGACGGGTGCACGCGGAGATCCGCGCCGTCGTTCATCGCCAGGCCGAGGATGTCCATGTGCTTGCGCGGCCCGGCGCCCACGCCCTCGGTGAAGAACGCCACGCCGATGCCCATCAGCTCGCCCCGCGCGCGCTTCTCGGCCTGCTCGCGACGAAGGTCGTCGTAGCCGGCGATGTCCATCGCCACCTTCATGGTCTCGGCGTAGTTGCCGGAGTCATAGGTCCAGCCGGTGGTGGTCTCGTACGGGAACTGCTCCGGCTTGATGAACGACTTCATCCGCAGCTCGATCGGATCGACCTTCATCTCGAGCGCGAGCGCGTCCACCATGCGCTCCACGAGATACACGGCTTCGGTGATCCGGAACGAGCAGCGGTAGGCAACGCCGCCCGGCGCCTTGTTCGTGTACACGGCCTTGACCTTCACGTACGACGCCTCGAGGTCGTACGAGCCGCAGACGATGTGGAAGAAGCCGGCCGGGAACTTGGTGGGCTGCGCCGTGGAGTCGAACGCCCCGTGGTCCGCCGTCACGTCCACGCGAAGGCCGGTGATCTTCCCGTCCTTCGAGCACATCTCCGCGCGCATGATGTAGTCGCGCGCGAAGCCGGTGGACATGAGGTTCTCGGAGCGATTCTCGATCCACTTCACCGGCGCGCCCGCCACGATCGAGCCGGCGATCGCGCACACGTATCCGGGGTACACCGGCACCTTGTTGCCGAAGCCGCCGCCGATGTCGCCCGTCTTGATCCGGATCATGTGCTCGGCGAGCCCCGCCACGTGGGCGTACACGGTGCGGTGCGCGTGCGGCGCCTGGTTGCCGTTGTAGATGTCGAGCTGGCCGGTGTTCGGGTTGAAGTCCGCGATCATCCCGCACGTCTCGAGCGGCGCCGGATGGCAGCGGGGGTAGATGATGTCGCGCGACACGATGGTGTCCGCCTCCGCGAAGGCGCGGTCGGTGGCTTCCTCGTCGCCGGCCTCCCAGGTGGGCGAGGCGAGGTTGTCCCGCTGCCCCTCCTTGTCGTCGCGGATGAGCGGCGCGTCCTCGTCGAGCGCCTTGCGGGCGTTCACCACCGCCGGGAGCGGCTCGTACTCCACGTCGATCAGCGACAGCGCGACGTTGGCCGTGTACTCGTCGGTGGCGATCACGAACGCCACCTCCTGGCCCTGGAAGCGCACCTTGTCCCCGGCGAGGACGGCCTGCGTGTCGTAGGAGATGGTCGGCATCCACGCGAGGCCGAGCGTCTCGAGGTCCTTGGCGGTGACCACCGCGGCGACGCCGGGGTGAGCGAGGGCGCGCGAGGTGTCGATGGAGACGATCCGCGCGTGCGCGTACGGGCTGCGCAGGATCGCGCCGTGGAGCATGCCGGGCAGGCGGACGTCGTCGAGGTAGTTGCCCTTGCCGCGGATGAAGCGCGCGTCCTCCTTGCGCTTCAGCCGGCCGAAGCCGATCGGACGCTCGGTGTCGGGAGTGGGAACGTTCTCGATGATCGACATGCTCAGACCTCCTGCCTCATGCCGGCCGACTCGTGCTCGGCCGCCCACTTCACGGCCGCGACGATGTTCTTGTAGCCGGTGCAGCGGCAGATGCCGCCGGATATCGCGGTTCTGATCTCTTCGTCAGTTGGATTGGGGTTCTCGTCGAGCAGCGCGCGCGTGGTCATCAGCATCCCGGGCGTACAGAAGCCGCACTGGAGCGCGTGCATCTCGTGGAAGCCCTGCTGGATCGGGTCGAGCTGTCCGTTCACCTCGAGCGACTCCACCGTGCGGATCTCGTGCCCCTCGCACATCACGGCGAGCGTGGTGCACGACTTCACCGGCTTGCCGTCCATCAGCACCACGCAGGCGCCGCAGTTGGACGTGTCGCAGCCCCAGTGGGTTCCGGTGAGGCCCGGCGTCTCGCGGATGAAGTGCACGAGCAGCATGCGCGGCTCGATGTCCCGGGAGACCTGCCGGCCGTTGATGTTGATCGAGACTTCCATGGTCAGGCCTCCTGCTTGAGAGCGCGCGCGGTCGCGCGGCTGAGTGCACGTTTGGTGAGGACGCCGGCGAGGTGGCGCTTGTAGTCCACCGGCCCGCGGCCGTCCGCCATCGGGGAGCAGTCCTCGGAGGCGATCGTGGCCGCCTGCTCGAACAACTCCTCGGACGGCGGCTGTCCACGCAGGAGCTCCTCCGCCCGCTTGAGATGGATCGTGGTGAGGCCCACGGCGCTCAGCCCGATGCCCACGTCGTGGATCGTCGCGCGATCCACCCACACGGCCGCCGACACCGCCGCGATCGCCCAGTCGCCCGCGCGGCGCTCCACCTTCTCGTGCGCGCTGCCCGCGCCCAGGAAGAGCGGCAGGCGGACCTCCGTGAGCAGCTCGCCATCGCCCACCGCCGTTGCGTATGGCGCGACGTGGAACTGGTCCATCGGCACCACCCGCTGGCCGCTAGGCCCGCGAATCACTGCCTTCGCCTTCACCGCCGTGCACACAGCCGAGAGGTCCTCGGCGGGATCGGCCTGGCAGAGCGAGCCGCCGATCGTCCCGCGGTTGCGCACCACCGGGTCCGCGATCACCTCCTCGGCATCCCGGAACACCGGGAAGTGCTCCGCCAGCAGCTCTGACTTGAGCAGGTCCACGTGCCTCGTGAGCGCGCCGATCGCGATCTCGCCACCCTGGTCGCGGATGTACGACAGCTCGGGCTCGAGCGGGTTGATGTCGATCAGGTGTTCCGGCTGTGCGAGCCGGAGCTTCATCATCGGCAGCAGGCTGTGGCCACCGGCGATCACGCGGGCCTCGGGCCCGAGCCTCGCGAGGGAGGCGATTGCCCCCTCGACGCTCGTCGCGCGCTCATACTCGAAGGACGCGGGGGTCTGCAACGTGCGCTCCTCTCGTTCCTAGCTCTTTGACGGCATCCGCTTGCGCGGCTTGCCGATGTCGTCGCGCTGCTCGTACTGGACCGGTGAGTCCGTTCCGATCACGGGCGAGCGCGGCAGCGGCTCGGGCTCGGCCGGGCGTCCGCCTGGGTACAGCGCGCGTGCGGAAGCCGTGGCGTACGCCGGGTTGCGTATGGCGGGGCCATTGGGACTCGCGGCGGCGATCGGCGCCTCGCGCCCAAGGCGCGCCAGCGTGAGCGTGCCCTTGGTGTACACCTCGCCGATGCGCGGGGCGTCGACCTCCTTGCTCTCCGGGAAGTTGCGGAGGCCCTCCGCGGCGGCGCCCGGATAGAGGCCGTCGATGAGCCCCATGCTGTCCACCAGGCCGGCCTTCTTCACGAGCAGGCCCTCGAGCAGGTCGACGCCGGCGTCGAGCTGCCCGTTGATGTCCTTCACCACCTCGTTCACGGGCTTCGTCTTCTCGAGGATCTGGCCCACGCCCGCGATCACGCGGTCGAGCCCGGCGGTGATCTTGCGGAGCTGGAGGATCACGCCCACGAGGTAGACCACGAGCGCCAGGACGATCAGGACGACCGCCACGATCATCACCACCGCTGCACCACTCATGCTGCCGCCTCCGCGTCGTCCACGATCACGTCGAGCGAGGCGCCGTAGCCGGCCACGCCCGCCACGGTCTGCCGCACCTGGTCCTGTGTGGTGAGCAGGAGCGGCACGGCGTCGAGATCCTTCGACCCCGCCTCCGCCATGTGAGCTATCTCCTTCACGCTCGGATCGATGCTTCGCGCCGCGCTGTACACGCGGTGCAGGAGGTAGGCCGCAACCGGGATCACCACCACGAACAGCAGGACGTCGCCGATCCACCAGAGCGTCATCGCGGCCTCCTTTCGGCCACGATCGCGGCCTTCTTCCCGATGCCCGGCAGCGCGCCGAGGATGATGTCGAACTGCGCGTTGATGTCCTTCACGGCGCCCTCCAGGGGGCGCAGGTGGTCCGCCTCCACTCCGGCGAGGGCGGAGGCGAGCGTGGCGAGTCCCGCGGAGATCCGTTCGAGCCCCTGCTGCACGCGCACGAGCGCCGCCACCAGCACCAGGATCACCACGGCCGCCAGCATGACGCTGAGGATCACAAAAGCGGTGGTGCTCATATCGCCTCCCCGAAGCCGTCTGTGAGCGCGTTCATGTATCCGTCCTGCACCACCGCCTCGTCCACGATCTGCGACAGCACCGGGGCGGTGGCCTCGAGCTGCGGGATGTGCGAGGTGTGCCGCGCCACCACACCGGCGGTGGCGAGCAGGCCCTCGACGGAGTTTTCGATGCTGCTCACCGCCTGGATGAGCAAGCCGAGCAGGACCACCACCACGGCGGCGGCCACCACGCCGATGATGAGCGCGATGCCCCAGTAGCCGTGGGCTGAAATCGCGAGAACGGTCATTTGCCCACCGCCACCTTTCTCAGCGCCCGCGCGGAGTGAAGTATTCGAACACCGGAGTCGTTGATGCGGGCAATGTTCGGCAGCTCAGACGTCTGCTCGCGGAGCACCTCCAGCGCGCGCTCGGCGGCCTCCGCCTGCGCGGCGATGCGTCTCGCCAGGAGCACGATTGTGATGACGATCGCCGCAGCCACCGCAATCACTACGACGCCGAGGACGATCCCAATCGTCCATCCGGTGGACGAGGCGGTCACCACGGTCATCTGCGAATCCTCCTCACTCCGTCATGGGCGGGCCAGCGCGGCGCCGCCGAGCCAAATGATGCCCCAGCGGCGACGATACCCCCCGTATCCGGGCATGTCCAGAGTTCCCCGTTGGAGGCTCTGTGAGGATTTGGTGAGCGGCCGCACGTAGCTTCGCCTCCGTCATCACGAACGGAGGTTGCAGATGAGACTCGCCACGATCGCGGCCGTGCTGTGCGCGGCGCTTCTTGCCCTCGCCGGGACGGCGGCGGCGAACACCTTCAACGTCACGACCACGAGCGACGACATCGGCAGCTGCGATCCGAGCGCCTGCTCGATACGGGAGGCGCTGGCCGCAGCCCAGGCGGGTCCGGGCGACGACACGGTGAACATCCCGGCGGGCCACTACGTCCTCACGCACGGCCAGCTGGAAACAGACGACTTCGGCAACACCACCACCATCGTCGGCCACAGCGCTCGCGACACGATCATCGACGCCGGCGGGCAGTCCCGCGTGTACTTCGTGAACGACGGCACTGTGAATCTCTCGCACGTGACGATCACCGGCGGCGTGGCGTCCGGCACCGAGACATTCGGAGCCGGCGAGGGCGGCGGGATCTTCTTCGACGGTCAGCTCTTGACGCTCGACCACGTGGCCGTGATCGGTAACAAGGCCCTGTCCCAGCCGGACTTCGGCGGCCAGGGCGGCGGCGTGTTCGGCGACGAGGCGGTGACGATCACGAACAGCCTGATCGCCGGCAACGTGGCCGATGGCACGGGGGGAACATTCAGCGGTGGCCAGGGCGGCGGCATCTTCGGCAATGAGGCGCTCACCCTCACGAACGTGACGGTGGCGAACAATGCCGCGCTGCCGGCTGATCCGAAGGCAACGTTCCCGCACAGCCAGGGCGGCGGCATCTTCGTGAACGAGAAGGGGACGGCGTTCAAGCACGTGACGATCGCCGGGAACAGCGCGTCAGGCGACGACGCCGGCGGCGGAGTGTTCTTCAATGACGACGCGACGATCACGAACTCGATCCTGGCCGGAAACACCGTGGACGGCGCGCCGCAGGACTGCGTGATCAACACCAGCGGGGTGGCCGAGCAGGGACACAACCTCCAGGGCACGAGCGACTGCGGCTTCACGGCCGCCGGTGACATCACGGGCGACCCTCTGCTCGCCGCACTCGGCAACAACGGCGGCGAGAGCGACACCATGGCGCTCGCGCCCAGCAGTCCGGCGGTGGATCACGCGGACTCCGCGAACTGCGTGCCCACAGATCAGCGCGACCTGCCTCGTCCGGCACTGGGCGGTTGCGACATCGGCGCCTTCGAGCTGCAGCCGGCGCCTCCCCCTCCCGCGCCGGCACCCGGCCCGACGGCCGACACCACCAAGCCGAAGGTGACCGTGGCGGGCGTGCGCGCCGCCTGCGTCACGCGGACAGTCTCGGTCCGCGTGCATGCCACCGACGCGTCCGGCGTGAAGAGCACGCGGGTGACGCTGGACGGCAAGCGCCTCCACACGAAGAACAAGACGAGCTTCACGCTGAAGATCAACGTGAAGAAGCTCAAGGCGGGCCGTCACGTGCTCCGCATCACCACCACCGACGGCGCCGGCAACACCACCACCACGCGCCGCACCATCACCCGCTGCGCAAAGCGTGCGGCCAAGCCGCGACGTCACGTAGCGCCGCGTTTTACCGGCTGAGCGTGTGAGAGCGATCCCACCGTTGTGGGATCGCTTCAGCCGGCCAGCATCATCTGCGTGCACGTGAAGACCGCCATCAGGCGGTCTTCACGCGTGATGCGCACCTCCCACACCTGCGTGCGGCGCCCGATGTGGAGCGGCCTGGCGGTGGCCACCAGCTCGTCGCCAACCTTCGCGCCCGCGAACACGTTGGTCTTGAGCTCGACGGTGCTGAAGCCGGCGCCGTCCGCAAGGTGTCGCAGCGTGGCCCAGGCCGCCACGCTGTCCGCGAGCGTGACCCAGGCGCCGCCGTGCATGAAGCCGAAGGGGTGGAGGTGCCGCGACTCCACCACGAGCCGTCCCCGTGCCAGCTCGTCGGTGACCTCGAGCGGCTCCACCCCGAGCTCACCCGTCAGGGTGCCCTTCTGAAGCTCGGCGATCCCCTCGGCGGTGATCTCCACCTCGTTAACTCTGGAGAACGCTCTCGTCGTAGAGCTTCTTCACTCGCACCGTGCCCTTGGGCGCGGCGTTGATACAGAGCTCGCAGAGCACGCACTCGTCCAGGTTCTCCTCGACGATGTCCACGTGCCCGCCGGCGTTCTTGAAGATGTCCACGGGGCAGGCGTCCTCGAGCTTCTGCGCGATGTCCGCCTGGTTGCGAATCTGGTCGTCGACCTCGACGTCGATGAATAGCCCTGGCATCAGGCTGCCACCTCCCTGCCGAGCTTCTGCTTGATGAGGTCCGGGATCTCGGCGATCTCCTCGGCCACTGTGATGCCCGCCTCTGCGAGGCGCTCGATCTTCTCGGAGGCGGTGTCCGCCTTGCCCTCCACGATCGTGCCGGCGTGGCCGAAGCTCATGCCCGGCATCTCGTCCATGAACCGCCCGGCCATGAAGGCGACGATCGGCAGGCGCGAGTCGTTCTCCGTCACGTAGCGCGCCAGCTCCGCCTCCATGCGGCCGCCCGGCTCCGTGTAGATCACGATCGCCTCGGTCTGCTCGTCGGCCTCGAACAGCGGCATCAGCTCGGCGTAGGTGGAACCGATGATCGCGTCCCCGCCGATCGAGATCGCGGTGGACACTCCGAGACCAGCGGCGGTGAGAGTGGAGGAGATCTCCGTGGTCATGCCGCCGGAACGCGACATCACTCCCACGCAGCCCGGCTGGTAGGACTTGGCCGCGTCCTTGGCTGGACCGCCGATGCCGCCCATCTTCGCCACGCCGGGCCGGATGATTCCCAGGCAGTTGGGGCCGATGATGCGCGCGCCGCGCAGGTTCGCGAGCTCGACCATCTGCGCCACGTCGTAGCGCGGGATGCGCTCTGTGACGATCACGATCAGCTTGATGCCTGCCTCGATCGCCTCGAACACGGCATCGCGCGTGAACGCGGGGGGCACCGTGACCACGGAGCCGTCCGGCACGTGCCCCTCGGCCTCCACGAGCTGGGCGACCGAGTCATACACCGGCACGCCGTGCACCTCGCGGCCCTTGCGGCCGGGGGTCACGCCGCCCACCACCTTCGAGCCGTAGTCGAGGCACTCGCGCGTGAGGTTCACCGCCTCGCGGCCGGTGATGCCCTGGACGATGAACGTCGTGTTTTCGTCGATCAGATGGTTCATGCCGCCACACCCACTTTCTCCACCGCGCGGCGCGCGGCCTCGTGCAGCGACACGCTGCGGTCGCAGTACTCCACGCCGTACTTCTCGAGGATCTTGAAGCCCTCGTCCTCCCAGGCTCCCGGGATGCGGAAGATCGCGATCTTCTCCGCCGGGTCGTGGCCCAGCTCGACACACGCCTTGATCACGCCGCGGGCGACGATGTCCACGCGGGTGTTGGAGACGATCGACATCATCACCGCGATCTTGTCCACGCCCGGCTTGGACAGCACGAGCTTCGTGAGGTTGCAGGCCTTGGACACGCTCGGGTTGCCGCCGATCTCGCAGTAGTTGGCCGGCTTGCCGCCCTGCGTCTGCACGGCGTCGAAGAGCGTTAGCGAGCCGCCGCCCGCGCCGATCACGAGCCCGAGGTTGCCGTCGAACTCGGTCACGTTGCCTGCCACGCCGCGGTGGTCCACCGAGTCGATCTTCTCGCCCTCGATCTCGAACGGCGTGGGCTCGCGCGCCTCGCGCGTCTCCTCGTCGGCGATGCCGAGTTCGGCGAGGAGCTCCTTCTGCCGCGGCCGCGCCTCGTTCTCCATGTCCATGTGGGCGTCCACCGCCACGAACGTGCCGTCCTCGAGCTGCGCCAGGGGGTTGATCTCGGCGAGCGTCATTCCGTACTTCACGAACAGCTGCGCGAGCTTCGACAGGATCGGCGTGAGCCTGTTCAGCTCGGAGCCGGTGATGCCGACGGACGCGATCGCGTCCTTCGCGCGGAAGTCCATGTGGGGGAGGAGCGTGGAGAAGTGGCCGCGGCCGATGTGGTCCGGGTGCTGCTCGGCCACCTCCTCGATGTCGATCCCGCCCATGTCCGAGAACACGAACGTGGGGAGCTTGCGGACGCCGTCGTAGATCACGCCGGCGTAGTACTCCTTGGCGATCGGCGCCTTCGCGCCCACCAGCACGCCGCGCGGCATGTGACCGTTGATCTCCAATTGAAGGATCGCCTCGGCGTGCTCGCGAGCCTCCTCGGGCGTATCGGCGAACTTCACTCCACCGGCCTTCATCCGCCCACCCGTGAGGACCTGCGACTTGATGACCACCGGCCCGCCGACCTGATGCGCGATATCGGCGGCCTCGTCTGCAGTGCGCGCGAACCCGCCCTGCGCGACGGGAATCCCCTCGCGCTGAAGTACCTGCCGCGACTCGTATTCGAAGAACCTCACGCGGTCACCATCCCGTAGGCCTCAGCCAGCTCTGGGTCCTTCTTGGCCAGCATCTCAGCGAGGTTCACCATCACCTTGCACTGCTTCCAGGTCGCGTCGTCCTGCATCTTCCCGTCGATCATGTGCACTCCGCGGCCGTCCGGGATCGCCTCGATCACCTTGCGCGCAAACGCCACCTCGTCGGGATCAGGGGAGAAGACCTTCTTGGCGATGTCGATCTGCACCGGGTGCAGAGACCAAGCTCCGACGCAGCCGAGCAGGAACGCCGCGCGGAACTGCGTCTCGCAGCCCTCCACGTCCTTGATGTCCCCGTACGGGCCGTAGAACGGCAGCGCGCCAACCGCCGTGCAGGCGTCGACCATGCGGGCGATCGAGTAGTGCCACGGGTCCTGCTGATAGCTGGGCCGCGCGGCCTCGGGATCGTCCGGATCCGGGTCCCCGATCGTGCGGTAGCCGGGGTGGCCGCCGCCGACCCGTGTGGTCTTCATTCGGCGCGACGCCGCGAGGTCGGCCGGTCCGAAGCTCATGCCCTGGATGCGCGGCGAGGCCGCGGCGATCTCCTCGAGGTTCGATACGCCGAGGGAGGTCTCGAGGATCGCGTGGATCAGGATCGGCTTGTCGAGCCCGGCCCGGGCCTCGAGCTGCGCCAGCAGCCGGTCCACGTAGTGAATGTCCCAGGCGCCCTCGACCTTGGGGATCATCATCACGGAAAGCTTGTCGCCGATCTCGGTGACCACCTGCGTGATGTCGTCGAGCACCCATGGCGACTCGAGCGCGTTCACCCGCGTCCAGAGCTGCGTATCGCCCAGCTCCATCTCCTTGCCGACCGTGATCAGGCCGTCGCGCGCCGCCTCCTTGCGGTCCACCGGCACGGCGTCCTCGAGGTTGCCGAGCAGGATGTCCACGGTGGGGGCGATGTCGGGAACCTTCGCCACCATCTTCTCGTTCGAGAAGTCGAGGAAATGGATCATCCGCGACGGGACGACGGGGATCTCGCGCACCGGCTCAGGCGCGTCGATGGCGAGAGGCTTGAAGAAGTCTCGAGGGTTGCGCACAGGTACTCCAGTTCGTTGCGGGGGAGACGGGCGCACAGGCACGGCGCCCTCCCCGGGAGCGGGGAATCTACCGTAAGATGGTCCGTCGTTGACTCACGAGTCAACTTGCACCACCAGCTACCAGAAGGACTTGATGAGCGACACAGCCACGCACGAGCTGCAGACCGACCAGGCCTCACGCGAGGCCAGCGGAGCCCACAAGTACGGGCGCTACCTCGAGGAATTCGAGGTCGGCGCCGTGTACAAGCACTGGCCCGCGAAGACCGTGACCGAGGCGGACGACCACCTGTTCTGCCTGATTACGATGAACCACCACCCGCTGCACATAAACGACGTCTACGCGTCGCAGTCGCAGCAGGGGCGCAACGTGGTGGTGGGCCCGCTCGTGTACTCCCTCGCGCTCGGCATGTCAGTGAGCGACGTGTCCGGCAAGGCCATCGCCAACCTCGCCACCGAGGAGCTCTCGCATCCGGCGCCCGTGTTCCACGGCGACACGCTGTTCGTGGAGAGCGAGGTGCTCGACGTGCGGCCATCGCAGTCGAAGCCCGACCGCGGCGTGGTGAAGGTCCGCACGGACGTCTACAACCAGGACGGAGTGCTCGTGGCCACGTTCAAGCGCGCGGTGCTGGTTCCGCGGCGTCCGGAGAACGTCTCAGCCGACTGAACACGGTCCCCCTTCGGTGGTAGTCTCGCGCCCCTCTTTGAGACCAGGAGCGCGGGTTGAGCGAGCAGTCCGGAGTAGGACGCGAGGAATCTGTATCCGGTGAGCTGGGCGAGCGCGTAAGGGCGCTCGTGGCCGCCGCAGAGAGCATGGCGGCCGCCGTTCGCAGTGACGCGGACAGCTATGCGGAGGCCCGCCGCCGCGAGGCGGATGCCGAGGCCGAGAGGCGCCTCCGCGAGGCGAGCGAGCAGGCGGATGCCCTGCTGGCGGAGCGGCTGGCCCGCATGTCCGAGCTCTCCGACGGGATTCTGGAGCAGGCGGAGGGGGTGGCCCGAGCGCTCGGCGACGCGGCGGCTCGTATGAGCTCTGAGCTCGGGTCCGAGGTCGGAGGCCGGAGGTCGGAGGCCGGAGGGCCTGAGCCTCCCGCGGCGCCCTCCGACCCCGCCGAAGACGAACACCCCATGGCGGACGAGGTTCGACCTTTGCGCCCGCCTTCAGAGCGGGGCGATGCTCCCCGCCCGCTTCGATCGGTGGCTCGTGCTCATGTGCCGCAGAGTCCGGCTGAGACGCGGCTCGAGGACGCGCGGCTCGTGGCTCTGCAGATGGCCGTGGCGGGGCGCACGCGCGAGGAGGTGGAGGCGCATCTGCGCACGGCGTTCGACGTGGAGGATCCGCAGCCGATCCTCGACCATGTGTTCGCGGAGGGCTTCCCTTCTCGGCCGCCGGGCGCGGCCGGCTAGGACTTAGCGCCGCCAGCCGGGCAGCCGGATGCCGCGCCGGACGCTCTCGGTGCGCGGCGGACGCGGCAGTGGCTCGCCTTCCAGGATCGCCGCGGCGGCGTCGGTGACCATCCATTCGGCATAGGCGGGCGCGAAGTCGGAAAACGCGCGCACCCCGGTGCGCAGCGCGGGCGGGCGGAAGTTGCCGGAGGAGTGCGAGTCGCTCGCCATGTTGTGGGCGAGCCCGTCGCGCACGAGCGCGAAGGCGAGCTTGCGCGAGCGCGAGCCGCGTTCCCGCGTGACCACGGACGGGAGTGTGATCTGGATGAGCACTCCGCGGCCGGCCAGCTCCTTGAGGCGCCCGGGATCGCGCTGGAAGGTGGGGTTGCGTTCGGGGTGGGCGAGCAGGATCCGGTAGCCGCGCACGTTGATCTTGAACAGCATGTCCTCGAAGTGGTCGGGCAGAAGCCCGTAGGGCGTCTCGATGAGCAGGTCCGAGCCGTGCTGGCCGAGCGACGCCAGCCGGAGCTGATCCTCGCTCGCGCTCTGTGCCCAGAAGATGTCCACCTCCGCCCCCGGCAGCACCAGGATGTCCGGCGCCGGCGGCAGCCGCTCGTTGAGCTCCGCGCAGCGGTCCGCCACCTCCTCCACCCGCACCAGTGGGAAGTCGGAGCGCAGGTGCGGTGTGGCCACGAGCAGCGTCGTTCCCTGCACGGCCGCCGCCTCGGCGAAGGCGAGGCTTTCGGCGAGGTCGTCCGGGCCGTCGTCGATTCCCGGCAGAACGTGGGAGTGCAGGTCGATCATGGGGCCGCCCCCATTCTGCCGGGCCACGGGGGTCTTGGCCGCCCGCGCGGCCGTAATCTTGCAGCGGGTGCTGCGCAGGGTTCTCTACTGGCTGGCCGTGCTGGTGGTCGCGCTCGCGCTGCTCGTGGCGCTCGTGCTGCTGCTCGAGTCGCGCGACTCCGGATCGATCGGAGCGGTGAGCCTGGCGAACACGACGATCCTGTGTGACGCGCTGTAGAGCGGGTGGCACGCGCTGAGCACGAGGCGCTGATAGCCGACGTTCCGCGTGACCCACAGCGCCGTGGGCAGCACCACCCGGCTCTCCTGCACGCGGTAGGTGAAGGTGCCGTACGGCATCTGAAGCACGATGGGGTCGCCGGCGTGGAGCTGGTCGATTGTCCTGAACGGCGCGAGGTACGTGGTGCGGTGCCCGGCCACGGCCACTGTGCCGGGCTCGCCGGGAAGCGCGGTGTCCGGATAGTGGCCGGGACCCTTGCGAAGGCTGGCCGAGTCGGTGCCCTGCACAAGCACGTACGAGCGCCCCAGGCTCGGGAGACGGATGCGGCCGAGGGCATGTCCCGGCCGCACTCGCGCCTGCTCGCGGCGAGCGAGCGCCGCCAGGCGGCCGCGCCGCACGCGGGCGAGCGCGCGCTCGTCGGCCGCGCTCAGGCGCTCGAGCGTCCTCAGCTGCCCGCTCAGCCGCGACTGCTC
The DNA here is from genome assembly GCA_036378175.1 of Thermoleophilaceae bacterium. Lineage (GTDB taxonomy): Bacteria > Actinomycetota > Thermoleophilia > Solirubrobacterales > Thermoleophilaceae > JAICJR01. The sequence continues at coordinate 26,739 of DASUWY010000019.1, read as the reverse complement.
GCGGTGGGCGATCAGCGCCGACACCGGCTCCTGCCAGAGCAGCGTGACCACCACGTCGGCGATCAGCAGCGCGCCCGTCACGATGAGGACGGACGCGAGAAAACGCCCGATGCCACGCATCGAGCCGAGTGTATGTGGCCGGGCTGCCTAGACCTGATCGAGGCGCTGCTCGAGCGCCTTCATCTGCTGGTCGATCTGCTCCGGCAGCCGGTCGCCGAACTGGGCGAAGTGCTGCTTCATCTGCGGAATCTGGTCGCGCAGCGCTTCCGGATCCACGCGCTTGAGCTCGTCCATCACGTCCTCGCCGATGTCGAGCCCGCTCAGGTCGATCTCGCCCTCAGCCGGCACGAGCCCGAGCAGCGACTCCTCAGCCTCGGCAGCCCCGTCGCAGCGGCGGAACATCCAGGCGAGCACCCGGATGTTGTCGCCGAAGCCGGGCCACAGGAACTTGCCCTCGTCGTTCTTGCGGAACCAGTTGACGTAGAACAGCCGCGGCAGCTTCGCGCCCTCGCGCTCCTTCAGGCTCAGCCAGTAACCAAAGTAGTCGGCCATGTTGTAGCCGCAGAAGGGCAGCATGGCGAAGGGGTCAAAGCGCAGCTCGCCCACGTTCCCCGCGGCGGCGGCGGTCTTCTCCGACGACATGCTCGCGCCGAGGAACACGCCCTGGTCCCAGTTCGCTGCCTCGGTAACGAGCGGGACCACCGTGGAGCGCCTGCCGCCGAACATCACGGCGTCAATGGGCACGCCGGCCGGGTCCTCCCACTCGTCCGCCATCGACGGCGCCTGCGCCGCCGCGACGGTGAAGCGAGCGTTCGGATGCGCCGCCGGGGCGTCGCTGTCCGGCGTCCACTCGTTGCCGCGCCAGTCGATCGCGTGTGCGGGCGGCTCCTTCGTCAGACCCTCCCACCACACGTCGCCCTCGTCGGTGAGCGCGCAGTTCGTGAAGATCGTGTTCTTCTCGAGCATCTTCACGGCGTTGGGGTTCGTGTCCGCTCCGGTGCCCGGCGCGACGCCGAAGAAGCCCGCCTCCGGGTTGATCGCGTACAGCCGGCCGTCCTTGCCGAAGCGCATCCACGCGATGTCGTCGCCGATCGTCTCGACCTTCCAGCCCGGCAGCTTCGGCACCATCATCGAGGTGTTGGTCTTGCCGCAGGCGGACGGGAACGCGCCCGCGATGTACTTCGTCTCGCCCTCGGGCGATGTGATCTTCAGGATGAGCATGTGCTCGGCGAGCCAGCCCTCGTCGCGCGCCATCACGGACGCGATGCGGAGCGCCAGGCACTTCTTGCCGAGCAGCGCGTTGCCGCCGTATCCGGAGCCGAACGACCAGATCTCGCGCGTGCCGGTGAAGTGGACGATGTACTTGTTGTCCGCGTTGCACGGCCACGGAACGTCGTCCGCGGGCGACTCGAGCGGCGCGCCCACTGAGTGGAGGCAGGGGACGAACTCGCCGTCGTCGCCCAGCGCCTCGAGCGCCTGCGCTCCCATGCGGGCCATGATCCGCATGCTCACCGCCACGTACGCGGAGTCGGTGCACTGCACGCCGATCTGCGCCACCGGCGCCCCGATCGGTCCCATCGAGAAGGGCACCACATACAGCGTGCGCCCGCGCATCGAGCCGCGGAAGAGGTCGGCGAGCGTCTCGCGCATCTCGTCCGGATCGCGCCAGTTGTTGTTCGGCCCGGCCTCGGCCTCGGTGGGGGAGCAGATGAAGGTGCGGTCCTCCACGCGCGCGACGTCGTCCGGATCCGAGCGCGCGAGGTATGAGTTCGGCCTCCGCTCGTCGTTCAGCCGGGTGAACGTGCCGGCGTCCACGAGCTGCTGGCACAGCCGGTCGTACTCCTCCTCGGAGCCGTCACACCAGTGCACGTCGGCAGGCTCAGTGAGGGCTACCACCTCCTGCACCCAGTCGAGAAGTTGCTTGTTCTTCGTGGGGGCGGTAGCGGTATCTGGCACGGTCGGTTCTACTCCTTCGAGGTTGCTGTTGACTGGAGAGTCAACCATGAATCGGCGGATGGATGCTCCGCTCGCGAAGAGACGACTCGGGCAAATCCTAGGTTGCCCGGCTCACATTCCCGTCATGCGTACCGTTTCCTAGCTAGTGGCCCTTCCTCCTTTTCAAGCGTTTCTGGACGCCCAGCGGGAGACGGTTTTCCGCTACCTGATTGCCATGATCGGCCCCGATGACGCCGAGGATGTCTTCCAGGAGACGTTCATCGCGGCCCTGCGGGCGTATCCGCGTTTGAAGCCGGACTCGAACCTGCGGGCGTGGGCTCTCACGATTGCCCACCGCAAGGCGATCGACGCAATTCGGGCGCGCAAGCGGCGGGCGGTTCCGGTGGAGGAGGTGCCGGAGGTGGCCGTCCGCGACGGGCATCAGGTGGAGCAGGACGTGTGGGCGGCGGCCCGCGGCCTCCCCGCTTCCCAGCGGGAGGCGCTGCTCTACCGCTTCGCGGCCGATCTGCCCTACAGCGATGTTGCGGCAGCGCTCGGCACAAGCGAGGAGGCCGCGCGGCAGCGCGTGAGTGAGGGAATTCGACAATTGAGAAAGGCATGGCAGTCATGAAGCTCGAGCTACCGAAGGACGCGTCGCGCGCGGCGGCTGAACGGTTCGCCGCGCGGGCGGAGGCCGAGGGCCTGCTCGACGTCGCGTACACGGTGGAGGACTCGCCCGTCGGGCCGCTGCTGCTCGCGGCCACGAAGCGGGGTCTCGTGGAGCTCGGCTTCGAGGGACAGAAGGAGCTCGACTTCTACCTCGAGCGGTTGACCAGGAAGGTTTCGCCGCGCGTGCTCGAGGCGCCGGCGAGGCTCGATCCCGTCCGGCGCGAGCTGGACGAGTACTTCGAGGGGCGGCGCACGGACTTCGACGTGCCGCTCGACTGGAGCCTCACCCGCGGGTTCACGCAGCGTGTGCTGCGGGCCACGGCCAAGGTTCCGTACGGCGAGGTGAGCACCTACCGACGGATGGCGGCCAAGGCAGGCAACGAGCGCGCGGTGCGCGCTGCCGGGAACGCACTGGGCGCCAATCCGATCCCGATCGTGGTTCCCTGCCACCGGATCCTGCGCACGGGCGGATCGCTCGGCGGCTACGGCGGCGGGCTGCCCCGCAAGGAGTTCCTGCTCCGGCTGGAGGGGTTCCTGAACTAGTGCTGGCCGTCCGACCCGGTGGCGGCCGCCGGCGGACGGGACTCCTCGGCCAGCGAGGTGATGGCCAGATCGCCGCGCGCGGCGTCCTCGAGCACCTCGGCGGCCTCCTCTGCGGAGCGCGCGTACAGCTCCACGAGCATGTGGATCACGATCTGGTCGCCCTCGTGCTTGTGGAAGCGCACGTGCGTGAAGAACTCGCGCGTACCGTGGTCGCCGAAGGCGCCGAACGCGAGCGAATCCGCGGCGTCCGGTCCCGAGCAGCTCTCAACCTGCTCGCCGTCGACGGTGACGGTGCAGGACGCGACCCAGGGGGTTCCGGCGACCATCCGCTCCCAGCGGTCCTCCACCGCCTCGATCTTGCTGATCCGGCGGCCGTTCTCCTCGTAGAAGGTGAGGTTGAGGTGCGGCTGGTCGTGGAGGCAATCGAGGCACTGCACCACGGCCTCCTGGACCTCCTCCACGGGGTCCACCGCCTCGGCGGTCTCCGGGTCGACCTTCAGAACGCCCTCGTAATGCACCTGAACCTCGAGGTTCTGCGACCAGCAGCGGTAGCACCGCAACCAGCTCGAAGCCGTGCCTATCGAGTCCCTCGCTGAACCTTCCATGTCACCAATTATGCTCCGTGCCCGCGGGAGGGCTTGTGTCAGCTTGCACGAACTCGCTCAGCGAGCGCCTGCGCTGAGGCCGGCGAGGGCCTTGAGCGTCACGTCGAAATCTGTGCGCGGCACGCCGCCGAGGCATGGTGAGGTAGTGCCCGCGTCCAGGTAGCGACGAACCGATGCCTCCGCATCCGTTGCGCCTCCGATGGCGGCGAGCTGGTCCAGGAAGCGGTTCGAGATCGCCGCGGCGGCGGCCTCGGTGTCACCGCGCTTCATGGCCTCGTCGAATGCCCCGATCTCGTCGCCGTAGCCGGAGCGCTCGATCATCGCCCTGTAGAAGGGCAGCGAGAAGTACGGGATCAGGTCGCTCCTCAATGAGGCTCGTGCGGTGTCGGGATCCTCCGTGACAGCCGACGGAACCGCGGCGACGATGTCGAAGCCCTCCAGCGTCTTGCCCGCGCGCTCGCGTCCCTTCGTCACCTCCGGCACCACGACGTCGCGGATGTAGTCGGGGTTGCAGAGCCAGAGCATCACGCCGTCGCCGATCTCGCCGGCCAGGCGCAGCATCGCCGGCGAGAGCGCGGCTATATACACGGGGAGGTCCGGGCGCGGCTCGTAGCCCATGAAGCGGAAGCGGGTGGCGAACCTCTCGTTCTGCGGTGGCTCCTCGCCGCGGAACATCGCCCGCACCGCGCCCACGTACTCGCGCATCTCCGCCACGGGCTTGCCGATCGTCGAGCCAAACCAGTTCTCCACGGTCACCTGGTGCGCCACTCCGAGGCCGAGCACCATCCGGCCGGCCGACAGCTCGTCGATCGTCGCCGCCGCCTGAGCCGTGGCCACAGGGGTGCGGGAATAGATGGGAAGCACGCCGGTGCCGAGCTTGATGCGCTCGGTGCGGCTGGCGTATGCGGCGAGCACGATCAGCGAGTCGCGAGCCGCGATGTGGGTGGTGTAGACGGACTCGTAGCCGAGGCTCTCCGCGCGCTCCACGCGCTGGAGCGCCGTCTCGAGCGAGCGTCCGGCGGAGATGAAGGTCCCTACGCCCACGGGGTGTGGCAGCATAGCCCCGGTGGGATCGAGGGGCGTTTGATAGGCGCTGTGCTGGCCGGGGGAGCTGGATCGCGCTTCCGTGGCGCGAGCAAGCCGGCGGCGCTGCTGGCGGGACGGCCGCTCGTTTCGTATCCCCTGGAGGCGCTCGCCGATGTGTGCGACCGCGTGGCGGTGGTGTGCAAGCGCGGCACCGACCTGCCCGCGCTCGACGGGGTTGAGCGCTGGGACGAGCCGGATGAGCCGCGGCATCCGCTCGCGGGGATTGTGTTCGCGCTGGCGCAGGCGGATGGGGCGCCGGTGCTCGTGTGCGCGGCGGACATGCCCTTCGTCACGGCCGACGCCTGCCGTTCGTTGCTGGCAACGCCGCCGAAGGGACTCGCCGTCGTCGCGGCGGCGGACGGCGTGCTGCAGCCGACCTTCGGGCTCTACGCGGGACGCGCGCTCGACACGCTCCGGGGCGCGCCGCCGAACGGACGCCTGACGGACGCGGTGGAGGCGCTCGACCCGGTGCGGGTGGCGTTCCCGATGCGGCTGGTGCAGAGCGTGAATACGCCCGAGGAGCTGGCGGAGGCAGAGAGGCTGCTGGCGGCGGCGTAAGCCCGACCTCCGACCTCCGACCTCCGACCTCCGACCTAAAGTCGAAGCGAGCCGCGGGGGAGGACATCCCGCGGCCCGCTTCGCTTACTGCGTACTGCGTGATCGCTCAGCCGCGGAGGAGGCTAAGCACTGACTGCGGCTCCTGGTTGGCCTGCGCGAGCATGCTCGTGCCGGCCTGCTGGAGGACTTGGAGCTGGGTCAGATTTGACATCTCGGATGCCATGTCCACGTCGCGGATCTGGCTCTCCGATGCGGTCAGGTTCTCCTGGTAGATGGCGAGGTTGTTCGCCACGTGCTCCAGGCGGTTCTGCACCGCGCCGTAGTTCGCGCGGAGCTCGCTCACGCCGTCGATGGCGGCGTCGATCTCGCTGATGTCCGCGGTGTTGTTCGGCGAGAGTGCGAACGCCGAGGTGGGGATCGCGCTGCCGTAGAGCGTGGCGGTCGTGACGGCGATGGTCTCACCGTCGTTGGCGCCCACCTGGAACGTGACGGTCACCTGGCCGTTCAACAGCGGGATGCCGTTGAACGCAGCCGTGGTGCCGATGCGCTCGATCTCGCTCGCCAGCTGGTTGATCTCGGACTGGATGGCGGTCTGGTCCGCGGTGGACAGGGTACCGTTCCGGTACTCGACCGCCAGCTCGCGAACGCGCTGGAGCATCGAGTGCACCTCGTTCAGCTGGCCCTCGGCCGTCTGCACGAGCGAGATCGCGTCAGCGGTGTTGCGGTTGGCCTGGTCGAGGCCAGAGATCTGAGCGCGCAGCTTCTCGCTGATGGCGAGTCCGGCCGCGTCATCAGCAGCGGTGTTGATGCGGTAACCCGAGGAGAGACGCTCCATCGACTTCTGCAGCTTCTCCTGGGTCCCCAGCAGCTGGCGATGGGCATCCATCGCCTCGATGTTGGTGTTGATCCTGAGTGACATTGGTGTTGGTTCTCCTTAGACGCGCGCTCCGGCGTCTGCCGGGCGGGGCATCGAATCCGCTTCGGCGCGCGCCGAAGCCTGGTTTTCCTCCTTGACTGCCACCCAGATCTCCTCGCGGTAGACGGGCAGCGACTTAGGTGCCTCAATCCCGATCCGGGCGCTGTTGCCGACGATCTCCATCACGTGGACGGTGATGTCGTCGCCGAGCATGATGCGCTCGCCGGGGCGGCGGGTGATGATGAGCACGGGGGTCTTCCTCCTTGGAAGTAGGGACGGATCGGGTCGCTTAGGCTGCGCTCTCTGCCACCACCGGCTCGGAGACGACCTCGAACAGCGGCGCACGCATGGGAGCGTCGTCCGCCTCGTTGATGACCTGCCAGCCGCGACCGGCGGCAACCACGATGGGCGCACGCAGGTTGGCGGTGCAGTCCTCGAGCGTCTGGGTGGCGCGGACCGTGACGTACACGTCGGCCTGACCGGGATCCGTGATGCCAATACGCGCGACCTCGGCGTCGGACAGCTTCACCTCGTAATCGGCGAAGAACTGCCACGGGTTGGCCACGGGCAGAGCGAGCGACGGATCGTCGATCGACTGGAGCCACACGATCGGGGCGTTCTCGTCGTTCGCCAGGAGCGCGTAGCGGGAGCCACCGAGGCCGATGAGGCCTGCGGGGAACTCGATCACGGCCTCGCCCGCAATCTCAAGCGGTCCGAAGCGCGTTGTGTCGACTGTAAGGGGCATTGAACCTCCTTGGTAAACCCCCGCTACGACAGGAAGTCGAGGAGCGAGGCTTGCACGATGTTTGCGCCGGCACGCAACGCCGACTGGTAGACGGTTTGCTGCATGGAGAAGTCGATCATCGTCTTCGCCATGTCAGCGTCCTGTGTGTTTGAGAGAAGGCTTGTGGTGGACTGCTCGATCTCGCTCAGGCGGTCCGACGCGCTGCTGAGGCGGTTGGTCGTCGCGCCGTTCACGGCGCGGGCCGAGCTGATCGTGTCGAGGCTTGCGTCGAGCGACGCGAGGTCCGTGGTGCGGAGGGCGTCGGCGTCCGTCGCGGTACCGCTGCGCAGGTGCTGCGCGATCCCGCGCAGCACGGAGATGAGGCCGCCGTCGCCCGCAACGCCATTGCCGAGCACGGTGGAGCCGGCCGTGTTGATCTGAACCGACACGCCCGGGCCGATCTGCCGGTACACGCCGGTGCTGTCCCCGTGGTAGGTGTCGTCCGGCGGCGATCCGCCGAGGGCGTACGGAGCGCTGCTCGTGCTCGCGCCGGCGAGCACGTACTGGCCGTTGTACTGCACGTTTGCGTCGCCCTTGATCGTCTCGATCAGCTGGTCGATCTCGTCGGCGATGTCGGAGCGGTCGGTGGTGGAGTTGGTGTCGTTGCCCGCCTGCACGAGCAGCGTGCGCGCGCGCTGGGCTGCCGAGTTGATGCTCGAGAGCGCGGTCTCGGTCTGGTTGGCCCAGCCGGTTGCGTCCTGCACCGTGCGCTCGAACTGCTGAGTGCCCTCGAGGTCGTTCGAGTACGAGAGCGCCTGGCTCACCGCGAACGGGTCGTCGGACGGCTTCGTGAGCTGCTTGCCTGACGCGAGCTTCTCCTGGGTCTGCGAGAGCTGGTTGGAGACGTTCTGGAGATCCGTGAGCACGCGTGCGCTCACCATGTTCTGGGTGATTCGGATCGTCATCACATGCCTACCGATCCGGTCCGGTTGATCAGCGTGTCGAGCATCTGATCCATCGTGGTCATCGCCCGGGCCGAGGCCTGGTAGGCACGCTGGAAGCGGACCATGTTGGTCATCTCTTCATCCATGGAGACGCCCGAGGTGCTCTGGCGGCTCGAGTCCACCGAGTTCACGAGCGCCTGCGCGGTGGACTGCTGGCGCGTGGCGTTCTGGGCCATGCTCCCCACGCGCGTGACGAAGGTGGAGTAGAGCTTGTCGGTGGTCTGGCCGCGGAGGTTCGCGATCGCCGTGGCCACGTCGCTGTACTGGCCTGGTGAGTTCGTGACCACGGTGGACGCCGTGACGTTCACCGCGATCGTCGCGGCCTCAGTGCCGGGGGCGCCGACGGTGAAGAAGTCCAGGCCACTGGCGCCGCCAAGGTTGTGAATGGCGTTGACCTTCGTCGCGAGGTCGCTCGCCACGCCGTTCAGGTCAGAGCGCAGCGAGTCGATCGTGCCGCCGCTCGTGAACAGGTCATTGAGCGCACCGAGCTTGCCGCCCGAGCTCGTGGGAGGCGGGCCGGCGTTGTTCAGCGTCTGCGGCCACGTGACCGTGGTGTCGTTCACGAGCGGGCTCGCGGCATCACCGAAGCTCACGCTGATCGAGCCGTTGCCGAGGTCGGTCACCGACACCTGGCCGAGCGCCGACAGCTTGTCGAGCAGCTGGTCGCGCTTGTCCATCAGGTCGTTGGGGTGGTCGCCGGCGCTCACGGCGGTCTTGATCGCCTGGTTCAGGCTCGCGAGCTCCTTCGCGTCCTGGTCGATCTCGCCGCCCGGCTGCGTGAGCGAGGTGTACTCGGCGCTCGCCTGGGTGGCGAAGCTCGTGAGCGCGGAGTCGAGGCCGTGCAGCGAGTCCACGAGCGTGCTCGCCTGGTCCACGAGCGCCTGCTTGGCGGCGGTGGAGGACGGATCGTTCGCCACGTCCGACCACGCGCTCCAGAACTTCGAGAGCTGCGAGGCGATGCCGTTCGAGCCCGGCTCCTGAAGCGCGGTCTCGATCTGGCTCATCGCGTCGGAGGTCGCGGTCTGCTGGCCGAGCACCATGTTCTGCGCCCGGTACTGGAGGTCGAGGAACTGGTTGCGGATGCGCTGGTAGGACTGCACGTCCACGCCCGTGCCCATCGACGCGAGGGTGCTGAGCCGCGCGCCGTCCACCACCTGGAGCGGATCGGACGAGCTGAACACCGCCTCCTGGCGCGAGTACCCCAGGGTGTTCGCGTTCGCGATGTTGTGGCTCGTCACGTCGAGCGCCTCCTGCTGGGCCCGCAGTCCGCGCAGGGTGGTCTCAATTCCGAAGAAGGTCGAGATGCTCGGCATGGCTCAGGCCTGGAGGTTGAGGACGTGGTGGGAAGCGGTGGGGGCGCTCGGCCCGGTGGGGCGGTAGCCCGTGTCCGGCTCCTTCGAGAGCAGCCGCACCAGGTGGTCGAGGAACGCGAGCTCCTGCCGCATCAGCGCGCGGTTGATGCCGTGCTCGCGAGACACCTCGTCGAGCAGGCCGCGGAGCTCGGCGCTGCGCTCGCGCGCACGCTCCGCCACCAGCGGCGTCATCAGGGAGGTCATCGCCTCGAGCGTCACCGCCGCGGCGGGCACGCCGAGCTGCGCGCCTGCCCGCACGAGCAGGTCGGTGCGCTCGCTCTCGAGGCTCGCGCGGAGGTCCATCTCGGTCTTGATGTCGGCGAGTCGCGCGAGCACGGACTCCACGTCGCGCTCGCGGATCGCCACGCCCTGTCCGAGGATCGAGCCGAGCAGGCGGCGGGCGGAGTCGATCTGAGCCTCGAGGTGCGCGAGCACGTCGCGCTCGAAGGGAACGATGGTTCCGCTCATGACTGTCCCTCGCGCAGTGCGCGGTAGAGGTTGTCGGCGAGTCCGGTGCCGCCGGCCGACGTCAGCGAGTCGGCGAGCTGGCCGGGAAGCATCTGGTTGTAGGCCTGGGTCACGGCGTCGCTCGAACCCGAGCCGTCGCCGGAATCCGAAGCGTCGCCGGAGCCGGTCGTATCGACCATCGACTGCGTGAGCTGCTCGAGCAGCACACGCTCGAACCCGAGCGCGGCCTGGTAGGCCTGCTTGTCGGCCGTGCTCCCGTTGCGGACGTCCGCGGGAAGCGCGGTGTCCGGCACGACCGGCAGCGAGCTCAGCGGATCGACGCTCACTGCTTCACCTGGTTGGCGATGCCCGCCATCTCGTCCTGCATGGAGATGGCCTTGCTGGCAAGCTCGAAGCCCCGCTGCGCGTCCATCATGCCGACCATCGCGTCGGCCATGTCCACGTTCGAGCCCTCGAGGTACCCCTGCTGAAGTGTGGTGCCAGTGCCGGCCGCGCGGACGGGGCCGCTCGCGGCGCTGGTGGTGAAGAGGTTGTTGCCGGCCGGGGCGAGGCCCTCCGGCGAGCGAACGTCCACCACGCGAAGCCGGCCGAGCTGGCGGCCCGCCACGTTCACCGTGCCGTCGCTTGCGATCGACACCTGGTCCTCGGTGGTGCCGGCCGGCACGGTGATCGCGGGGAGCACCCGCGCGCCGGTGGAGTTGACGAGACGACCATTCCGATCGAGGTGGAGGTTGCCGTCGCGCGTGAGCGCGGTGGAGCCATTCGGGAGACGGACCTGGAAGAAGCCCTGGCCGCTGATCGCGACGTCGAGCATCCGGCCGGTGTTCTGAAGCGAGCCCTGCTGGAGCGAGCGGCCGAGCTGCGTGGCGGCGGCGCCGGCGCCCACGTCCACGCGCGGGCCGGCGGCCTTGGCGGCCTGCGTGTAGAGGAGGTCGCGGAAGCCGGTCCGCAGGCTCTTGTAGCCCGTGGTGTCGACGTTGGCCAGGTCGTTGGCCACCGCGTCCATGTGCTGCTGCTGTGCCGCCATTCCTGCGGCGGCGGAGTACAAGCCCTCCAGCATCCTGATTCCTTGGTCGAAGAAATCGGATCGCGGCTTCCGCAAAGCGGTCCAGCCGGAAATCCGTATTGGTCAGCCGGGGTAGTCGGCCGGGGCGGCGGGACCTTTAGCCGCTGAGTGACGGCAGCGACGTGACGGCCTTCTGCAGCGTCTCGTCGATCGTGCGAATGGCCTTCTGGCCGGCCTCGTACGAGCGCTCCGAGGTGATCATGTCGATCATCGCGCGGGCGGGATCGGTGCCCGAAGCCTCGAGCGCGCCATTGCGTACGGTGCCGGTGGCGCGGCCCGCGGCAGCGCCCTGAAAGTAGGAGTCGCCCACCTTGCGGGCGTTCGGCACGTTGAACACGCCGGGAGCGGTGGCCGCGGTGCCGTCGGCGCGCACGTTGATCGGGCGGCCGTTCTGACCGAGCACCTGGTTGCCCAGGGAGTCCACGAGCATTCCCTGCGCCGACCGCATGAACTGGCCATTGCGCGTGAAGCGGATGCCCTGCGGCGTGCGGAGCTCGAAGAAGCCGGCGCCCTCGATTCCGTAGTCGAGCGGCTCGCCGGTGTCGCGGAGCGGGGCGCCCTCGAGATCCGTCACGGTCCGGGCGATGGTCACGCCCGTGCCGAGCGGGCCGATGTTCTCGCCCGTGGAGGTGTTGTGCAGGAGCACCTCGCTGAAGCTGCGCTGGCTGGAGCGGTCCGCCTTGTAGCCCGGCGTGGAGGCGTTCGCGAGATCGTTCGCGATCTGGTTCTGACGAACCTGCTCAGCGAGCATCCCCGAAGCGGCGATGTAGAGCCCTCGCTCCATACGGTCGGGTAGTCGGCCATGCGTCAACATCCTTGAGGTGCGCGTGTTCCTCGACCCCGCGATGCTCAAGGCCGAGCTGCCGCAGCTCGTGCTGCGGCCGGGGATGATGCTGGCGGCGCGCGTGGCGGAGACGCACGGCACCCGTGGCCTGCTGATGATCGCCAACTCGGCGCTGGCGGCGGAACTGCCCGAAGGGGTTCAGGCCGGAGACACCCTGAAGCTGCGCGTGCAGGAGGCCACGCCGGACCGGATCGTGATGCGCCTGGAAACCGACGCTCCGCCGGTGCCGCTTGTGCCGCTGCCGGGAGGCCAGGCGGCGCAGCTCGAGGTGAACGAGCGGGAGGGAGAAGGGAGGCGGAGTGGCGAGCAGGCAGCCGTGGCGATCACCTACCGCTCGCCCGCTCTGGGCGCCCTCGATTTCCGGCTGGCACTCGAGGGCGGCGCGGTGACCGCGCACGTGAGAGCCAGGGACGGAGCACCGTTCGAGCTGGCTCAGGCGCAGGCGGCGGCGCTGCGGGAGGCGCTCAACCGGGCGACCGGGAAGCCTGTGCAGCTTGTGGTGAGTCCCCGACACGACCCTCTCGATGTCTACGCGTAAACGAGCCGCCGCGCTTCGCTACGAGGGCGCCGGCAGCCCGCGCGTAACAGCCGCCGGCAAGGGGCTCATCGCGGAGAAGATCCTCGAGGAGGCGAAGAGGGCCGGAGTGCCGATCCGCGAGGACAGGGAGCTGGCGGAAGCACTGGCCGGTCTCGAGCTGGGGACGGAAGTGCCCGAGGACCTGTGGGTAGCAGTGGCGCAAGCACTCGCCTGGGCCTACCGGCTGGACCTACGCGCAGCTTCCTGACTGAGCGCGGGCGGCGGCGGCTGACTGCGCGGGCCGTCCCAATTAGCTGTTCCCAGAGAACAGCTAATTGGGATCCTTCCGCTCCCGCGCGGCCCAACCTCTCATTGCGCCGTTCAAGCCGCACAGACGCGGCGCAGCAAAGGAAAGGGCCGGCACCGAAGTGCCGGCCCTGTGACGTGTGGCGTGCGGGCCGTGGCTATGCGACTTCGCTGAACAGCGACGCCTCGCCCGCAAGCTGATCCTTCAGCTTCCGCTTCAGGTGCCCGTGGATCTGGCACACGCGGCTCTCGGACACGCCGAGCACGTCGCCGATCTCGCGCAGCGTCAGGTTGTTCACATACAGGAGCACCGCCACCTCACGCTCGCGCTCCGGAAGCTTCGCGAACGCCACGCGGAACTTGTCCTTGGCCTCGCTGGCGGCCGACGCGTGCTCGGGGTCGAGCCGGTGGTCGTCCGACACGAGCGTGTCGATGCGCTCCACAGTGGTCTCCTCGTCGCTGATCACGAGCGTGTTCAGCGAGGTGACCTCCGAAGCCGCGATCTCGTGCTCGCGAGTGGCGAGATCCTCGGGCGTGGTGCCCAGCGAGTCGGCGAGCTCCTCGCGAGTGGGCCGGCGGTTGTGGATCACGATGAAGCTCTCGCGGGCCTTGGCGATGTCACGCTCCCAGCGGCGAAGCGAGCGGGGAGCCCAGTCCTGGCGGCGCAGCTCGTCGAGCACGGCGCCGTGGATGCGGGTCCAGGCGAACTGCTCGAGCGTGGCGCCCTTCTCCGGGTCGTAGCGGTCGATCGAGTTGATCAGGGCTTCGAGACCACACGAGATGAAGTCCTCAACCTCGCAACGTGCCGGAAGCTCGCGAATCTTCTTGTAGACGATGTACTTCACGAGCGGGGCGTAGGTCATGATCAGTCGATCGCGAAGCCGAGGGTCGTTCGACTTGCGGTACTCCTGCCACAGCTTCAGAGCGTCGTCGGGCGAGATACGGCGGCGGCTCTTGTCGGATTGCATGGGTTCAGAACTCCTTTTGAGGGTCTCGGTTCCCCTGCCAGAGGGACGTGATCGAGGTGGGGTGGCCCTGAGTGGCTGGGCCGCGGTCGTCCCTTGCTGCCGGGACATGGCTGTATCGGCGACCCCCCGGGGGTGCTTCATCCCCCAAACGCTGTAACTGGGCTCGTAAGCTCGTCGAGCGTTCAGGGTTTGCGGCATGCGGTCGATCACACGGGGCGTCCGTCCCTCCAGGAGGTCACTTCCGCATGGCTCTTCGGCTCACCACAGCATCAGCTCCCAAGACCGTCCGCCGCTCTCCGCAGGAGCTGGCCGCCCTTGCGCGCACGCATCTCGGCAACTGCGACGTGGCCGCCTACAGGGCGCTCTTCGAGGAGGTCGCCGGCGATCCGAACGAGCACACTCGCTTCCGCGGCAGGCTCACCCTGCTCGAGGCGGCGATGGGCGCGTCGGCCCCGCCAAAGGTCCTCCACAAGACCCTGCTTGCGGGCGCACGCTCGGGCATCGAGCTGCTCGAGGACGAGGCGCGCGAGCCCATGTTCCTCAACTACACGGGCGTCCTCTTCTATGAGCTCGGCGGCCTGAAGCCGGCCGAGCAGCTGTTCAAGGCCGCAAAGCGCCTGGACAACGATCTTCCGCACGTGAGCCGCAACCTCGAGCAGCTCGCGCGCCGGCGCCGTGAGGGCGTGGACATCCTGCGCACCCTGCCGCGTCCGGTGGCGCTCGAGCTCGGCGAGCTGTCGAAGCGCGTGGACAGCGTGGCGGGCCGCGCGCAGCCCGCCAAGGGCAAGACCATCAGCCTCGTGATGATCGTCAAGGACGAGGAGGAGATGCTCCCGCGCAGTCTCGAGGCGATCCACGACGTGGTGGACGAGATGATCATCGTCGACACGGGCTCCACGGACCGCACCGTGGAGATCGCCGAGTCCTACGGCGCGAAGGTGCTGCATCACGAGTGGACGGGCGATTTCGCGGAGGCGCGCAACGTCTCGCTCGACGCCGCCACGGGGGACTGGTTCATCTACCTCGACGCCGACGAGGTGCTCGTGCGCGAGGACGCGCCGCGCCTGCGCGAGCTCGCGGGCCATGTGTGGCGCGAGGCGATCTTCCTCACAGAGACCAACTTCACCGGCGACGTGGACGACGGCACCGCCGTGAACCACAACGCCCTGCGCATGTTCCGCAACCGCCCCGAGTACCGCTTTGAGGGCCGGATCCACGAGCAGATCGCCCACCAGCTCCCGTCCGGCATGCCGGAACGGATCGAGCAGCCGTCAGTGCGCATCGAGCACTACGGCTACCTGGGCGCGGTGCGCGACGCGAAGGAGAAGTCGCGCCGCAACATCGAGCTGCTCGAGCGCCAGCAGGCGGAGGGGGAGATGTCCCCGTTCCTCTGCTTCAACCTGGGCTCCGAGTACGCCGCCGCCGGCGACGCCGAGGCCGCCCTCGAGCAGTTCCAGAAGGCCTGGGATCTTCTGGGCGACGGCGAGGACAAGAGCGACTACGGCTACGTGCCGTCGCTCACCAACCGCCTCGTGAAGGCCTTGCGCACCAACAGGATGTACGACGCGGCGATCGAGCGCGCGAAGGAGGGGCTCCGGATGTTCCCGGGCTTCACCGACCTTCTGCTCGAGCAGGCCCACTGCGCTCGCGAGCGGGGCGACCTGCACACCGCCGCCCGGATCGTGCAGGAGTGCATCAAGATGGGCGACGCGCCGAGCCGGTACTCCCCAATGGTCGGCTGCGGCAGCTACCTGGCCTACGGCGTGCTGGCCGACATCCGCCGCGAGCAGGGCGACTACGAGGAGTGCGAGCGCCTCATGGCCGAGACGCTGCGCGATCACCCCGGCTACCTCGGCGCGATCCACCCGTTCGCCACGATCATGCTGATGCGCGGCCTCGAGCCCGAGGCGATGGTGGCGCGCGTGGAGGCAACGGTGCGGACGCTCACCCCGAGCGCCCACTTCATGGTCGGCAGCGCCCTATACGAGCACCGCTTCGCGGAGGCCGCCGAGCTTCAGTTCCGCGCCGTGCTCGCGAAGCAGCCGTCGAGCGACCCTGCGCGCGTGGCTCTCTCCGAGACCCTGCTCTCGCAGCGCCGCTGGGCCGAGGCCGCCGAGGCCGCCGCCGAGGTGGAGGACTCGAGCGGCTACGCGCTCACGGCCCGCCGGAGCGAGCTGTTCGCCCGCATCATGGACGGGGACCGCGAGGGCACAGGTCGCGCACTTGCGCAGGCCGACTCGATCGGGATGGTGGCCGGCGATCTCGCGCTCTTCCGCGCATGGGATGCCGTGCGCGGCGGCGGCCAGCCGCCCATCGCGCTGCCGCTCGAGTCCGGCGCACTGCTCGCGCTCACCCTCGAGGCTCTCCTGCGCGTGCAGGACGTGGATGCCTTCGCCGAGCTTCTCCCGCTGCTCGACAGGATCGGCCTCCCGCGCCGCGAGCGCCGCGAGCTGCTCGCGAGTATCTACCTGCGCCGCGGCTTCCTCGAGTCCGCCGGCGACGAGTGGGTGGCCGCCTGCCAGGAGGACGGCCCGGACGTGCGGGCGCTGTTTGGCCTGGCGCAGGTGGCGGCCGGCCGCGGGCTTCTCGAGGACGCTCAGATGTTCGCCGAGGAGACGCGCACGCTCGAGCCTGCACACGCGGGCGCCGGGCGGTTGCTGGACGCGCTCGGCGCTGCGGCTTGAGTCACGGCTCTCAAGTTTCTCTCGGAATCGCCGAATAGACCCGGCAAAGCTGGGCGAGGGTCGCCCAGCGGAGGTAGGACTCCCGTTAGGAGGAGATGACAATGAGCTTTGAAGTGCCCCCGGTCAGTGGCGCGTCACAGGTGCCCGCCAGTGCAGCGGCCGCGCGCACAGACAAGCCCCAGGCCGCGAACGGAAAGGATGCTGACGCGGTGCAGCTGGACATGATTCCCTCGAGCCCGCCCGAGGAGCTGTACGGGCAGATCGACGCCGCGGCGCAGCGCGTGGACGAGCTCAAGTCGGAGGGCCGCGAGCTCCATTTCGCCTACGACAACGTCGAGAAGCGGGTGCAGATCGAGGTTCGGGACCTCAAGGGAAACGTGCTCCGGACGATTCCCCCGTCAAAGGCCCTTTCCGTCGCGACGGGCGACAAGCTGGACTGATCTGAGCATCTCACTTGGCAAGCACCTCTGTAACTGACCCGCTCAACCTGGGGCTGAGCGGCCTGGCATCGGGCATCGACACGAGCTCCGTTGTCGATGCCCTGATGAACATCGCGAAGCAGCCGCAGCTTGCCCTCCAGCACAAGAAGGACCAGGCGAACGCGCGCTCCGTGGCGCTCGGCGCGATCAAGGCCGAGCTCAACGGCCTGAAGGGCCTGGCGGACGACCTGAGTTCGCCCGGGCTGTACGCGAACGTCCAGTCGGCGTTCTCGAGCGACAGCACGAAGGTCGACGTTGTGAAGACCTCGGGCGCGGGCACGGGCGGTACCTCGATCACGGTGTCGCGCCTCGCGAGCTCGCAGCAGCGCACCTACAGCTACTCGGAGAACGACGCCTCCGACACCACCATCGACTTCGGCAACGACGCCTCCGGCAAGCCGTATTCGCAGCTCACCGTTCCCGCGGGTACGAAGATCGCCGACCTGGCCACCCTCATCAACGGCGCCAGCAACATTCCCGTGTACGCGGCGGCGATCACGGATCCGAACGACCCCACCGGCAACACGCAGCTTCTCGTGCTCTCGAGCCGCACCACCGGCTCCGGCGGCGACTTCTCGGTGAAGTCCGACAGCACCACCGGGCTGTCGGAGATCGCCGCGGACGCGAAGGCGCACCCGATCAGCACCGCGCAGCAGACCTTCGACTACACGCCGGATCCGGTGAACCCCACCACGCTCACGATCAACGGCACGAACGTGAACATCGCCGCCAACGCGACGGTGGACGACGTGGTGACGGCGATCAACGGCGCCGGCACGAGCGTGACGGCCAGCAAGGACTCGAACGGGCGCCTCGTGATGACCAGCAACACCGCCGGCTCCGCGGGCAACTTCACGGCCTCTGGCTCGCAGCTCGCCGCCTACAGCGCCACCACGGGCCAGGACTCGACGATGTCGAACCTCAACGCCCAGTACTCGATCGACGGCGGGCCGCTGCAGTACGCCACCTCGAACATCGTGGCGAACGCGATCCCGGGCCTGCAGCTCACGCTCAAGGCCGTGAGCCCCGATCCGGTGACGATCACGGTGAGCTCGCCCGCGCCCGACACCGACGCCATCAAGCAGAAGGTCCACGACTTCGTGGACTCCTACAACGCGCTGATGAGCGACCTCACCTCGCGTCTGAACGAGAAGCCGGTGATCCCGCCGTCGCAGTCCAGCGATTACCTCAAGGGCCTCTTCTTCGGCGATTCGCTCCTGTCGAACATCCAGGACCGGCTGCGGACGCTCGTCTCGAGCCCGATCGGCTCGAACTCGTCGCTCAACCTGCTCTCCCAGATCGGCATCTCCACCGGCGCGACCACCGGTGACGGGACCATCAATCAGGACTCGGTCAACGGCAAGCTCACGATCGACGACGACAAGCTCAGCGCGATGCTGGCCAGCGACCCCACGAGTGTGCAGACGCTGCTCGGCGGAACGCTCGGCAAGAGCGGGTTGTCGCAGCTCATCGACGGCGCGCTTGGCCCCGAGGTGCAGGCCGGCGGCGACTTCGACACGCTCATCAGCCAGGCCAACAGCCAGGTGAGCGACTACGCCGGCCAGATCTCGGATTGGGACCAGCGGCTGTCAGACCAGCAGGATCGGCTGAAGGCCCAGTTCGCGGCCATGGAGTCCGCGCTGTCGAAGTCGCAGACCACGCAGTCCTGGCTCTCCGGCCAGATCGCCGGCCTCCAGGCCAACCGCTAGCGCCGCCTAAAAGCGGCTCCGTTCCTGTCGATTACCGGGGAGATCTTTCCCCCTCGATTGGAGACCGCTCGATGAACCCGACCCTTGCGCCGCAGGCCTACAAGGAGAGCGCCATTCTCACGGCCACTCCGGAGCGCCTCGTGGTGATGCTGTACGACGGCATCCGCCGCTTCCTGCTCCAGGCGTCGGTGGCGATGCGCGAGGGCAACATCGAGCAGTCGAACGATCGGCTGAAGCGCGCCGAGGCGATCATCGACGAGCTGAACACCACGCTCGACATGTCGCAGGGCCAGGTGGCCGAGCGTCTGCGCGCGATCTACAATTTCAGCAAGCGCCACCTCATGCAGGCGCGCCTCCAGCGCGACCCGGACATGATCGACGAGGCAGCCAAGATCCTCGACACGGTGGGCGACGCGTGGCGTCAGATCGCCGGGGCGTAGCCGACCCGTACGAGCGCATCCTCGAGCTCGGCGAGCTCGAACTGGAGCTCGTGCAGGGGCAGCGCTGGGAGGAGCTGGCGCAGCTCGGCGAGGAGCGCGAGCGGCTGATTGAGAGCCTGCCGCCGCTGGCGCCGGAGACAGCCCGCGGGGCGCTCGAGCGAGCGGCGGAGCTGCAGCAGAAGGTGTCACTGGAGCTGACGCGGGCCTTGGCGCTTGCGCGCGAGGGCATCTCGCGTGCGGATCGCGGGCGGCGGGCCGCGGCGGGTTACGCGCCGCCGGGTTTGGACCGGCGCAAGCTGGTCGACTCGGCTGGTTAGCGGTCGACCACCGCTTACGGCAGCAATAACTGCCGAATTCGGCGGCGTGGCAGATTCTGCCGCCGGTTTCCGACGGCAGAATCTGCCAGTTCGCTTGGGGCCGCCGCTTATTGCTGCTGTAAGCGCCCGCGCTGCCGGCCGCGATCGGGGTCCTAAAGCTCGCGCCGGGGGTGCCGACTATCCCGTCTGGCTCCCAGGGACCGGGAAGCCGGGCTCGATCCATGGATGGACGATCGAAAGGCGCATCCATGAATCTGTTCGACACCACCGATCTCAGCCTTCAGGCGGCCATCCGCGGCGCGGGCCTTCGCCAGACGGCGCTCGCTCAGAACATCGCGAACGCGAACACGCCCGGCTACCAGCGCAAGGACGTGGACTTCGAGTCCTCGCTGCGCGCGGCCATGGCGAGCGGGCAGAACCCCGACTCGCTCCAGTTCTCCGTCCAGACCGACGCGTCCGCGCCCATGCAGCCGGACGGCAACAGCGTGGACATCGACACGGAGTCGTCGAAGCTCGCGGAGAACGGCCTCGACTACGAGTCGCTCGTGTCGGTGGCCAAGGGGCGCCTCGACATTCTTCAAAGCGCGATCGGCGGCGGTGCCTGATGGGCCTCTTCGACGCTCTCGACATCTCGGGCAGCGCGCTCAGCGCCGAGCGCCTGCGGATGGACGTCACGTCCGAGAACCTCGCCAACGCTCAGACCACCCGCGGCGCGAACGGCCAGCCGTACCAGCGCAAGGAGGTCGTGCTGCAGGAGGTCGGGGGCGCCGGCTCGAGCTTCGGCGCCACCCTCGCGGGCATCATGGGCGGCGGCTCGTCGTCCACCCCCGGCGGCGTGCAGGTGGCCGGCATCGTGCAGGACCAGACGCAGGGCCAGCTCGTCTACGACCCGGGCCACCCGGACGCGAACGCGCAGGGCTACGTCCGCATGCCGAACGTCGAGCCCGTCAGCGAGATGACGGACCTCATCACCGAGTCGCGCTCTTACGAGGCGAACGTGACCGCGATGCAGACGGCCAAGTCCATGTACACGAAGACCCTCGACCTGCTCCGCTGATGGCCATCCCGATCAACCCGAGCTTGCTGGCGAAGGGCCCGGAGTGGCAGATCCAGTCGCCCACCGCGACGCCGGGTCAGCCGCAGGGCGGCTCGAACTTCGGCGGCGCGCTGTCGCAGGCGATCCAGGGACTCTCGAACTCGCAGGACCAGGCCGCGCAGGCGGCCGGCTCGCTTGCCTCCGGCACGGCGAGCGACCCGTCGTCGGTGGTCATGTCTGTGGAGCGGGCGCGGCTCGCGATGCAGCTGGCCTCGCAGATTCGCACCAAGGCCATCGAGGCCGAAACGGACATCTTCCATACACAGGTCTAGGTAAATGGGAACTCTCCTCCAGAACACGAGCACCAAGGGCAAGATCGGCATGGCGGCGGCGGCTATCGGCGTCCTGCTCGTGGCCGTCCTGTTGATGAAGATGGCGAGCTCGCCGAGCTACTCGACGATCGCCACGGGCATCGATCCCGCGCAGACCGGCAAGATGACCGCGGCCCTCGATTCGAAGGGCGTGAAGTGGAAGCTCGTGAACAACGGCACCGGCATCGCCGTGGACTCCGGGCAGACCGCGCAGGCGCGCGTCGCCCTCGCCGAGCAGGGGCTCCCGCAGAGCGGCCAGGCCGGCTTCGAGCTGTTCGACAAGCAGAAGCTCGGCGCCAGCAACCTTCAGCAGCAGGTGACCTACCAGCGGGCGCTCGAGGGCGAGCTGTCCCAGACGATCGGGCAGGTGCAGGGCGTGTCCGGCGCGCAGGTGAACCTCGTGCTCCCGCAGGAGCAGCTCTTCAGCGACCAGAACTCGACCGCCAAGGCATCGGTGCTCCTGAACACTGGCGGCAATGCGCTCGACCCGAACGCGGTGCGCGGCATCGCGCAGCTCGTGTCCGGCGGCGTGCAGGGCCTGTCGCTCCAGAACGTGTCGATCACGGACAGCAGCGGCCAGCTGCTCTGGCCGACGTCCGACAGCCTCGGCAGCGGGCCGAGCGCGAGTCTCAAGGAGGCCGCCCAGAACCGCTACGACCAGCAGCTCGGCGCCCAGCTTCAGGCGATGCTCAACCAGGCGGTGGGCATGGGCAAGGCCACCGTGCAGGTGAATGCTGACCTGAACGTGGACGAGACGAGCAAGGACGCCCTCGTGTACGCGAAGAAGGGCGTGCCGCTCACCTCACACAAGCAGAACGAGACGCTGAAGGGCTCGGGCGGCGCCGGCGGCACCTCGGGCACCGGCTCGAACATTCCGAGCTATGCCACGGGCAGCGCCGGCGGTGGCAACAACAACTACAACAACAAGGTCCAGGACGACACGTTCGGCGTGTCGAAGACGGTGTCGCACACCAAGGTCGCTCCGGGCACCGTGAACAAGCTCGGCGTGGCGGTGCTGGTGGACAAGTCGGTGCCGCCGGCCACGGTCGCGCAGCTCCAGTCGGCGCTCGGCGCCGCCGCCGGGATCAATCCCAAGCGCGGCGACACGATCACGGTGAGCCAGGTGGCGTTCGCCAAGCAGCCGCTGCCCACCACGCCGAAGACTCCGCTCAACCCGATCGGCTACGCCAAGTACGTGCTGCTCGGCATCGCGCTCCTCGGCTTCCTGTTCTTCATGACGCGCCACCTCAAGAAGCGCGAGGACGAGACGCTCATGCGCAAGCCCACGTGGCTCAACGAGATCGAGGCTCCCACCTCGCTCGCGGAGCTCGAGGCGAGCACGGCGAATGAGATCCCGTTGCCCGCCGAGTCGGCCACCAAGAAGGGTGTCGAGGAGGTCGCCGACCGCGCACCCGATCGCGTGGCCCAGCAGGTCCGCATCTGGATGAACGAGGCGTAGGCGTGTCCCAGGCTCTCGAGACCACTCCAAGCAAGGCGCTCGCGCCGGGCAAGCTCAACGGCCGCCAGAAGGCAGCGGTGCTGCTCGTGTCGCTCGGCGCGGCGCGCGCCTCCGCGGTGTTCAAGCACCTGCGCGAAACCGAGATCGAACATCTCTCGCTCGAGATGTCGAAGCTCGACGCCGTCCAGCCCGAGGCGGTGGAGTCGGTGTTCGAGGAGGCGTCCGAGCAGCTGATGGCCGCGGAGTACATCGCTCAGGGCGGGCTCGACTTCGCGCGCGAGGTGCTCGAGAACTCGGTTGGCGAGGACCGCGCCAAGGACATCATCGGGCGCCTCTCGGCGATCATCGAGGTGCGGCCGTTCGAGTTCCTGCGGCGCACCCCGCCCGAGCAGATCCAGGCGTTCCTCGCCGGCGAGTCCACCCAGACCCTCGCGCTCGTGCTCGCCAACATGCACACCAGCATCGGCGCGCAGGTGCTCGCGCAGCTCTCCGCGGAGACGCAGGCGGAGGTGGCGATGAGGATCGCCGGGATGAGCGAGACCAACCCGGACGTGATCAAGGACGTCGAGGCCGTGATGCGGCAGAAGCTCGCACTCGTGAAGTCAGAGGACTACTCGGCGTCGGGCGGCGTGAAGGGCCTCGCCGACATCCTCAACTCGGCCGACCGCGCCACCGAGCGCAATGTGATCAAGACGCTCGCGCAGAAGGACGCGCAGCTCGCTGAGGAGATCCGCATGCTCCTCTTCGTCTTCGAGGACATCCTCAAGCTCGACGACCGCAGCGTGCAGCTCGTGCTGAAGGACGTCGACCAGAAGGATCTCGCCATGGCGCTCCGCGGCGTGTCCGAGGAGGTCAAGCAGAAGATCCTCGGCAACATGTCCCAGCGCGGCGCCGAGATGCTCATCGAGGAGATGGAGTATCAGCCGCCGCAGCGCCGCTCGGTGGTGGAGGAGGCGCAGGGCCGGATCGTCGCCACGATCCGCCGCCTCGAGGACGCCGGCGCGATCGTGATCGCCCGCGGCGGCGGCGACGAGGAGGAGGCCGAGGAGCTTGTCTAGCGTGGCCGAGGCGCCGCCGGGCGCCTTCTCCTTCGATCAGCTTCCACCCGAGCCCGCGGGTGCGCGGCTCGCGGCGAGCGTGGATCCGCACGCGGCCGCCGAGGATTTTCTCGCCGCGGCGCGTGCCGAGGCCGACGACATCCGGCACGCCGCACGCCAGCAGGGCTATGAGGAGGGTTTCCAGGCCGGCATGGCCGCCGCGCGCGAGGAGCTCGCTCCCGCCACAGCCGCACTTGGCGAGGCTCTCGCCGAGGCCGATCGGCTGCGCGGCGAGGCCGCCGACATCGTGGAGGCCCGTGCCGTCGAGCTGTCCCTGCGCCTCGCCGAGAAGGTGATCGCGGGCACGCTCGACGTGCAGCCGGAGCGCGTGGTCGACGTGGTCCGCGGCGCGCTGCGCTGCCTGGTGGACCGTGAGCGTGTGGTGGTGCAGGTGAACACGCTCGACCTCGAGCTCGTGCGCGAGGCGGTGGAGCCGCTCGCGGCCACGCTCGGCGGGATCGAGAGCCTCGAGGTCCAGGAGGACCGCCGCGTGGCACGCGGCGGTGCGCTGGTGCGCAGCCTGGCCGGCGAGGTGGACGCCACCATCGAGACGAAGCTCGAGCGCGCGCGCGAGGTGCTCGAGGCGGAACTTCAGCGATGACCCAGGCGGCTGCCCCTCTGGCGGGCGTCTTCGAGGCTCTCAAGTGGGATGACCTTCACGCCCGCCGCGGCCGCGTGATCAACCTGATCGGCCTCATCATCGAGGCCACCGGCCTGGAGGCCGAGGTGGGGGAGGTGTGCGAGGTCGAGACAGGCCGCAACCGTGCCTCGGTGCCCGCCGAGGTGGTGGGCTTCCGCGACTCGCGCACGCTTCTGATGCCGCTCGGCGAGATGCACGGGATCGGCCCTGGGCGCGCCGTCACTCCCACCGGCAAGCAGTTCCGCGTGAACGTGGACGACGAGCTGCTCGGGCGCGTGCTCGACGGTCTCGGGCGCCCGCTCGACGACCGCGGGGAGGCGCCGGTCGGGCGTCCTGTGTCCACCATCGCGCAGGCACCGGATCCGATGGAGCGCCCGCCCATCAAGGAACGCGTGTCGCTCGGCGTTCGCGCGCTCGACGCGCTCGTGCCCTGCGGGCGCGGGCAGCGGCTCGGCATCTTCGCCGGCTCGGGCGTGGGCAAGTCCTCGCTGCTCGGCATGATCGCGCGCTCCACGTCGGCGGACGTGAACGTGATCTGCCTGGTGGGCGAGCGAGGCCGCGAGGTGCGCGAGTTCATCGACCGCGATCTCGGCTCCGGCCTCACCCGCAGCGTGGTGGTGGTCGCAACCTCCGACCAGCCCGCGCTCGTGCGCATCAAGGCAGCTTTCACCGCCACCACCATCGCCGAGTACTTCCGCGACCGCGGCGCCAACGTGATGCTGATGATGGACTCCGTCACGCGCTTCGCGATGGCGCAGCGCGAGGTGGGCCTCGCGATCGGCGAGCCGCCGGCCACCCGCGGCTACACGCCGAGCGTCTTCGCCCTGCTTCCCAAGCTTCTCGAGCGCTCGGGCAACAACCGCAACGGCTCGATCACCGGTCTCTACACCGTGCTGGTGGACGGCGACGACATGAACGAGCCGATCGCGGACGCCGTGCGCTCGATCCTCGACGGCCACATCGTGCTCTCGCGCGATCTGGCTCACGCCAACCACTACCCCGCGATCGACGTGCTCTCGAGCGTGTCCCGACTCGTGGGAGAGGTGGTTAGCCCGGAGGTGCGCGCCGCCGGGCAGAACGTGCGCCGGCTGATGGCCGCCTACAAGGAGAAGGAGGACCTGATCGCCATCGGCGCATACCAGCATGGGGCCGACCCGGTGACCGACGTCGCGATCGCCAAGCGCGACCCGATCAACTCCTTCCTGCGCCAGGCCGTGACCGAGACGAGCACGGCAGAAGAGGCAGACGCGTTGCTGATGCAACTGGGCGAAGCCTCCGACCTCCGGCCTCCAGCCTCCGACCCCCAGTTCGAGGAACCCGCCCAGCCCGCGGCAATCGCACCGGGCCCAAGCGCCATCCCGCCCCTCCATCTGGCGGTCTAGCTGCCGACTAACGAGAACGGATGACTCCCACCCGACACCCGCGCGTACGCGAGATCGACTTCCGCCGGCCGTCGAAGTTCAACCGCGAGCAGGTCCGCAGGATCGAGGTCGCGCACGAGAACTTCTGCCAGTCGGCGTCGAGCCGCATGTCGGCCGAGCTCCGGGCGGAGCTCCAGCTCGGCGTGCTCAATACCGACCAGCTTCCGTACGGCGTGGTGATGGCCGAGGAGGTGCCGCGCCAGGCGCTCGTGAACCTGCTGCGGATCGAGCCGCTCGACACCGAGGTGGCGCTGATCATGGACCTGCCGTTCGCGCTCGCACTCGTGGCGCGCCTGCTCGGCGGCCACGGCGCTCCGGCCGGGCAGCCCACCTCGCTCACCGACGTGGAGCTCACCGTCGCGCACCGAGCGGTCACGAGCCTTGTGAACGCGCTGTCGTCCACCTGGCACGACCTCGCCGACGTGAGCCTCAGGCTCGACGGCCACGCGATCTCGCCGATGACGGTGCAGATCGTGTCCCCGAGCGAGCCCACGCTGCTCCTCAACCTGTCGGCGATGATCGACGGGCTGATGTCGATCATGACGCTTGTGATCCCGCACAGCGCGGTGGAGCGGATCATGTCGAAGCTGGAGCAGGGGCACTACGGGGCGCCGCAGATCGACGACCACAGCTCGGCCGACATGCGTGACGCCGTCGGCAACGTGGAGATGAACCTTCGCGCCGAGGTCGGCGCGGTCGAGCTGCCCCTGTCCGAGGTGCTCGCCATGCGCGCGGGTGACGTTGTGCGCCTGCGGCGGCCGGCGTCGAAGGGCGTGGTGCTCTACGCCGGTGACGTTGCTGCCCACATCGGCGATCCCGGCCGCAACGGAAACGCTCGCGCGGTGCAGATCCGCCAGCCGTGGGGAGGTGTGTCGTGAGCGAAGAAGGGAATTTGCCCACCGCTGAGGAGATGCGGGCTCGCTATGCGGACCTCATGGAGGAGGACGGAGGCCAGAGGCCGGAGGCCGGAGAGGCTGAGCCCGAGGCTGCTCCTGCTGAGGATGACTCGCTTCCTTCGCCCGAGGAGATGCGGGCTCGCTACGCGGATCTCATGAAGGACGAGGCACCTGCCGATGAGGCGGCCGCCGCCCCTGCACCTGTGACCCCGCCACCTGCGACCCCGGCGCCCGAGCCCGAGGACGACACGCCGGATCCCTCGGACGAGCTTGCCGCCCACCTGCTCGATGTGAACGTGCGCCTGTGGGCGGAGCTCGGGCGTGCCCGGCTGCCGCTCGCGCAGACCGTCGCGCTCGGCACGGGAGCCATCGTGGACCTCGACAAGGAGCCCGACGAGGAGCTCGACGTGCTCGTTAACGGCATGCCGTTCGCCAAGGGCAAGCTGCTTCTCGTGGATGGCGAGTGGGCGATCCGCCTCGAGCGGATCGTCGCCACTCCCGGCGCCTTCGAACAGGCGTCCAACTCAGGTTCAGGAGCCTGAGGGACCGTCGATCAACCGGGCCGTGGACCGTCCCTTCACGTTCAAGCTCGAGCGCGTTCGCGCGCTCAGGGAGCGCAAGGAAGAGCT